>JAGVHR010000169.1 GCA_020056455.1 Thermodesulfovibrionales bacterium | reverse complement strand
CTTATCCTTTGTGAGCAGCTCGATCATAGCCTGACGTTCATCAGAAAGTTTAGCGAGCCCAGCTCTGGCCTTATTGGCCTCTTCAAGCTGAGACAGGCGATTCACCGCAAGTTTAGCCTGTTCGTCCTGAGCCTGAGTCAGTTGTGTGATCTGTTGCCGGAGACTGTCAGCTTGTTCGGCTGCATCCACCGTTGCCTTGTTAAGAAGTTCAATCTGAGACTGGCGCTCTGTTGTCAGCTTTGACTGTTCATATCCAGCCTGTGTCAGTTGGGCGATCTGCTGTTGGCGGTCTGCTGCCAATTTCGCGGTCTCATCCCTGGACTGGATTACTTGTTTAAGCCGGCTGTTAAGATCACAGACAAGCCTATTTTGTTCGTCACGTTCACGGCTCATTTGTTCTATTTTGGTCTTCAGCTCCACTGCCTGGTCTGACTGTTTGTTATCAAGGTTCGCTTTTGTATGCATTGGTGTCTCTATCGTTCTTGTCTATTTCTCAATAGTCCGGTTATTCATCAGGATAGTACCGCTGCCATTGCCGCCAGGAGGAATATTATCAATAGTTTCGCTGTCCGTTGCCTTATCAGCTGCTTTCTCTGGTCTCTGCGGCAACAAAGCCTCTATACCACTATTGAGGAGCAACTGCATTTCTTCAAGGGTCCTCAGTGTCAGCTTTTCCCTTATACCCGGAGTACTGCTGTCCTCGAGTTCCGGTCGAATTTTCAGGAACGCGCATTCCAGTCTGGCAACCGCGCCCGTGACCCCGTATTTGAACAAGCGATAAAATGACTTTTTATATATGCGAAGGCCGCCTTTTCCAATTGCCTTATCATTCCTTGCTATTTCAGCTGCCATGGAAAACAACTTGCGGACCGGCACTAAAGCGCCTCCGGAACGCAGATGCAGTCCTTTGTGCTTGATATCCTCAGCCCTTATCGCCTGTCGAACCGACTCAATCTGTTTAGAGAGTCCGGCGCGAAATTGCGACAGGTTTTTGTTTAGTTCAGATATCCTCATATCATTCCTGCTGATAATGTCCTGCTGATGCTCAAGTCTTTGGTTGGCCTCTTCTGCCAGTTTACAGGCCTCAGTGGTCTTTTCGTCGAGCGATGCCAACAACGCTACTTTCCCGCTCTCTGCATCTTTGAGCATCTGAGTTAACGACGTGATTTCTCCTGCTCTGTTGTCGAGTCTGCGAGTGAGGTCATCCCGGGTCGCGGTCAGTTTTTCGACTTGTGCCTGCAGTTGCTGCTGCTTAGTGGTCTGTTCTTTCTGCGCCTGTTGAAGCTGTTGTTTTTGCAGAAAAACGGCTTCCAGTTCTTCCTGGACATGGTGCAATTGCAGCAACAGCAGTTCATTTTCCTGTGCCGCTTCCTTATTTATTGTTTCCAGCGTCTGATTGGTCTGCTCAAGCGCTGATATTTTCTGTGCCAGAGCAACTGCACTGATATCTTTCTGATCAAGCAAGTTGCGCAGGCTCTGATGAGCAGAATCGATTTTTGCCAACTTTTGCTCAAGATCCAGTTTCGTCTCTTCCAAAGAAGCGATCTCCTCAGCTTTTTTGTTGAGCACGCCACTGAGCCGGCTTTGTTCGCCTTCTGCCTGGGTCAATTGCTGATCTAGAATAACGGTCTCAGCATTTTTATTGTCAAGCAACTCCCAAAGCCGCTGATGGTTGTTCTCTGCTTCTTTTAGTTTCAACTCAAAGGCTGATTTATCGTCGCTGATCGCTTTTCTTAAACTGTTGATATTTTCGATAAGATTTCCGGCATTAACGCCGGCTGCAGCCCCTGTTTTGCCGACAGATCGCAGTCGGTCCAGTTCAAGGAGCCGGTTGATGACGATGTCTATGGCGCTATTCATTGGCGCATCCTCCTGAGAGAGGAAAACATATCGTTTCTTTTGCTGTTATTGTCATTCAAGTTGTTTGACCGACACAGGAGGAGGCCGGGACCCACTCACCCTCCTGGCCAAAGATTCTCTTCAGATGTGCCCTGGCAACCAGGGGGTCATATTTCCGGTTTCCGCCCTCCGAAGGAGTTGCGGATAACTTATTAATAATAACATAAAGCCGCTTTGTACTGATCTCGGGCCATGTGTCGATACAATGCTGCAGTATGCCAGGATCCCGGATGACAGCCATATCGGACTCGACCTTGTCGCCGGGGGTGAGAATATCGACATTATATTTCAAAATAGATTCATACAGCCTGTAATTAAGGTCTGCGTATGGATTTTCTTCAAATCCGGGCCAATGGAAAATCGCAACTCTTTTTTTTGCCCGGCAGGCAAAGACAATATGGTCCAATACAGCTTCAAATGTTTTGTCGTTTCGCGAGTAATCAGCAATGAACACAATGTCATAAACATAGCTCTCCGTTTGTTTCGAACGCATTCCTATCGGCACAGGGATCTTTCCGTCCGTGCCATCCAGTTTCGGACTCTTTTGAAATGCACTGCTGGAATGCCAGTAATTAAACGCGTCTTTATACTGCCGGCGCAATCCATAAAGGCTGGTCCTTTCGTGGGTCGCCTTTGTGAGAGTCAGAGAGTTTTCCCGTGTCAAGGCAAGCGACAATAGTAGTTTCCGGGGCAGTTGGACTATGCAGTCTTCACCATAATATTTCAGCATCCTGTATCGGAACTCGGCGTCGCCGTTAATTCGCACATGGTCCCACCCCCCAAAAGTGTCCAGGACCTGTCTTTTAAACATCAAAGAAGAGAAGTTCATCTCAGGCAGGTGCCCTTTGGGGGCCCAGGAACCGATCACTTCAAGGTTGTCCCCAACCCTCACCCAGTGCGACATCACGGCAATGCAGGTCTTTGCTTTTTTCATGTGCTGTATCTGTATTTCAATCTTTTGAGGATGAGACCAGTCATCACAGTCATGCGCCATAATCAAATCACCGGCTGCATGTTTTAATCCGGTGTTTCTGGCAGGATAGGCCCCTTCATTGACAGGCTTCCTTACAAGTTTTATGCGGTCATCGAGTTCTGACAGTCTGTCGACAGTTTCGCATGTTGAATCACTGCTGCAGTCATCGACAACTATAACCTCGAGGTTCCGCCATGTTTGGTTCAGAAGGCTTTGTATGGCGATATGAATGGTTTTTTCAGCATTAAATGCAGGGAGGATAATTGAGACCTTCAGGTCCTGAGCGCCGGTCCGGGGCTTAGCCTGCGCCGTGATATTTGAGAAGGCAAGAGGTCTCGATTTGTCGCGTTTCAGTATAGGAGACAGATTTGCGCGCTCTAATACCAGGTTGAAGAATTTCAGTTGCAGCTCATCTGACCTTACCCAGTCGCCTGTCCTTTCAGCCTCGACATTACGGGCTATCGTTGATTTCAGTAGCAGGAAGTCCGGCTTTTCTCCGAAGCTCCGCATCGCATGGTCTGCTGTATCCTCAGCCTCAGAAAACCTCCTGAGCTTTATAAGGCATTGCAGCTCAGCTACGAGTGTTTTTTTTGACGGAGTGGGTTCCAGTGTTCTGATGAACGAGACATTCTCATATGCGAGGGCATAGTCCTTATTAAAATAAAACCAGCGCATAAGCTGCCAGGCAGCTATTTTTCTTTCGAGCACCGGGGCTGACACGTTACGCTTAAGCGAATCAATCTCAGGCAGCGCATATTGGGAAAAACCACCCCACAGTTTGCGCTTCAAATCTTCAGCGGTAATCATCGTCATACCTGAAGGGTTCCGGCCCGGCTGTTGTGCTGCATTTCTATGAGGACTAAAGCTCTGAAGTGCAGTTCGGGCAACGCACTGCCATATAAGGAATGGTGGTAAAGCATTTCGGGCATTCTTTGGTTAGAGGTTCGGCAACAGGTCCTTTATCCATCTTCTTGAACAGGTTTACCTGTTTGATAACTATAAACATAGCGAAGCCGACAATGATGAAATCCAGAACAGTATTGATGAATACACCGTATCTGATTGTGATTGCCTCTGCCGCTGATGTCTTTGATCTGAGGGTAATTGTCAGTTGCGAGAAATCGACATTGCCCAGAAGCAGCCCGATTGGCGGCATAATTACGTCGTTGACAAGTGAGCTGACTATCTTCCCGAATGCAGCGCCAATAATGATACCTACGGCCATATCCACGACATTGCCACGCATGGCAAATTCTTTGAATTCCTTAAGCATTCTCATCTTTTATGATTTTTTATTAAAAAGAGCCTCAAGAATGAAGCTTGAGACAGTGATTGACTGTTTCATATGAATTAATATGTAACAAGGATATGAGTATGTCAAGCAATTTCTCTGAAACTTTACGCTTTAGCAGCTTGTATGTCCCACAGGGTGCAAAGAACGCAATTTTTTGAGTATAATACTCAAAAAATTGCCTCTAAGGAGAGTAGTGCGATGATGCGAGTGGGTTTTGTCGGATGGCGTGGAATGGTGGGCTCGGTACTCATGGGCCGCATGATGGAAGAGAAGGATTTTGACCTTGTCGAACCGGTATTTTTTACAACTTCGAATGTGGGAGGGAAGGGACCGGAGACCGGCAGGGAAACGCCTGCCCTGAAGGATGCATGGAATATCGATGAACTGAAGAAAATGGATGTAATAGTTTCATGCCAGGGCGGGGATTATACTTCGGAGGTATTTCCGAAACTCCGCGCTTCAGGCTGGAAAGGTTACTGGATCGATGCTGCATCGACCCTGCGCATGGAAAAGGACTCTGTGATCGTCCTCGATCCTGTGAATATGAATGTGATCAGGGACGGGCTTGCTCAAGGCATAAAAAATTTTATCGGAGGAAACTGCACGGTCTCACTCATGCTTCTTGCGGTGGGTGGACTGTATGAGGCCGGACTTGTGCAATGGATGAGCGCCATGACCTATCAGGCGGCCTCAGGCGCGGGCGCAAATAACATGCGCGAACTGCTCATGCAGATGGGTGAAGTGCATCGCGCAGCACAGGGGCTGCTCGAAGACCCGGCATCTGCCATACTTGATATTGACCGGGAAGTGGCCGGCATACTGCGCGAAGAGAAATTCCCGAAGGCCTATTTCGGCGTGCCGCTTGCCG
>JAGVHR010000120.1 GCA_020056455.1 Thermodesulfovibrionales bacterium | reverse complement strand
TCAAGCTTGCGGATATTGGCTGCTGCTGTAGTTCCAGCTACGCCGTTGCCGATGATTAAATATTTCATGTCAACCTCTGCCTTTTCAACATCGTCAAAAAGAATATCCCGATGCTCACAAGCACGATAGTGGGTCCGGATGCGGTATTGAGATAAACAGATGCTATAAGCCCAATAATCCCGGACACAAGACCGAAGACACAGGACAGGCTGAAAAGGTGTTTCATGCTCGACGCAAGATTTTTGGCAGCAGCAGCAGGGACAATGAGGAGCGATGTTACAAGGATTATGCCGATAATTTTCAGGCTCACCGTCACGACCACTGCAATGATAAAAAAGAGCAGATATTCAAAAAGCCTTACATTTATCCCCTCCACCCGCGCAAGGTCCCTGTTGAAGGTGATCTGGAGAAGTGGTTTTGAAAAAAACAGCAGAATGACAATGGAGAGCAAACTGATAATAAAAAGGAATAACAGGTCGGTGTAGGTAATGGCAAGAATGTCGCCGAACAGGTAGGAGAAAATATCCACCCTGTACCCTTTCAGCTTTCCGATCACCAGCATTCCTGACGCTATAGCGCCTGAAAATGCAATGCCAATGACAGTGTCGTGTGACAGCGACGTCTTTTCAGAAAGAAACGCGATCAGGATGGACACCAGTATTGCAACGATAAGAGATGACAATGATAGATCAATGCCTAACAGCGCGCCCACTGCAATGCCTGCAAAGGCCGAATGAGAGATAGCATCAGAGAAAAAAGACATCCTCCGCAGCACTACAAAATTCCCCACAAACGGGCAGAGAACGCCCACCATCAGAGAGGCGAGGAACGCCCTCTGGATGAACGGATATGTTAGAAATTCAGTAATCATATTCATTAAGATGTGCATAATAGTATTGACTAAAATACATGTGTCATTCCCGCTTGTCGGGAATCCTCCCTCGGAAGACTCCGGACAAGCCGGAGTGACAGGTCAATTAGGCGTCTATACTATTATGCAAATATAGTTAGCTGAAAGCTGACAGCTATCAGCTAACAGCTTTTATTTATTAATCATGTTCATGACAGCTATGTATATAGGCCCCCATCATTTCACCATAGACCGTCTTGATAACTTCATCAGTAAGTGCCTCCGCCGGCCTGCCGGTGCATATCAGCCTGCGGTTCATGCAAAGGACGCTGTCTGCAAAACGGTAAACCACATTTAAATCATGTGAAATGAGGATAACGGTCAGGCCCTTTTCCTTATTCAGTCTTTTCACTAAATCGTAAAATCTCTCCTGTCCTTCAATGTCCACGCCTGAAGCAGGTTCATCGAGAAAGAGAATTTTGGGGTCATTAACAATCGCCTTTGCAATCATGACCCTCTGAAGCTCTCCTCCGGACAGGCTTCCAATGCTCCTGTCCTCCAACTCCTGCACGCCGACGATCTCAAGCAATTCGCTGATATGTTTTTTTTCTCCTTTTCTTCTAATAAAGGGAAATGAGTAGATCGGCGGAACAGTGAACGCGAGAAGCTCTGAGACGGTAAGCGGGAAGGTCCTGTCAAACTCAAGCTTTTGCGGGACATAGCCTACCCCGCTGCGTGAATTTGCATGTTTCATGGAATGACCGAAGAGCAGCACTGATCCCGGCGAGTATGGGATGAGGCCGAGGATCGCCTTTATCAAGGTTGTCTTTCCCGCGCCGTTCGGCCCGATAATCGCAATAATCCTGCCTTCTTCAACCGAAAACGTGATATTTTCTATCAGGTGACGGTTGTCAGCCTTAACACAAAGATTTTCAACGCTCAGTGCATTCATGGTTATTGACCCATCGCCATCTTCAGGACTTCAAGGTTTGCCCTCATCATTGCTTCATACCATTCAGGATAAAAAGCCCCTTTCTCAAGAGTGTCAAGGTTGGATACCTGCAAATCCAGATCTTGTGCAAGGGTCTCAACAACCTTGTGGGGAACACCCGGTTCCGAAAAGATCACCCTGATATTGTTTGTCCTTATCACGTTCATAACCTCTGCTATGTGCCGTGGGGTTGGCTCTGTTTCCGGGAACTCCTGAATCACCGCTGCCTGCTTGAGCCCGTAGTCTCTCGCAAAATATAAAAATGCCGAATGCAG
Source organism: Thermodesulfovibrionales bacterium (assembly GCA_020056455.1). GTDB lineage: Bacteria > Nitrospirota > Thermodesulfovibrionia > Thermodesulfovibrionales > UBA6898 > UBA6898. The sequence goes on along the minus strand of JAGVHR010000120.1, from coordinate 788 downwards.
AGAGATAAATTCCTTTCTCTTCAACGAACTGGTGATTTTCATTATTCCCCTGTCAAGCTGTTCAAGCCGTTTTATATAAGTTTCCGCATTCTTAGTATAGTATTCAGCGTTGACAGGGTCAGCCTTTACAAGGGCCTCCCTGATGTTTTTGACCTGAATGACGGCATTTTTGGGAGACAGCCATATATGAGGATCCCCGGAAATGATATTTATCCCTGTACTGGAATCAACAACAACCTGTTTGTTCACGCCGGCTCCCTGAGCTGTCAGCTTATCCAGCCACGTTTCAAGTCCGACGCCGTTTTTCACAAGAATCTGTGCCCTCGAGATTTTCATCACATCCTCAGGACTTAAGGAATATTCGTGCGGCTCAGCTCCAGAAGGAAGGAGGTTTTCAACTTCAGCATAGCTCCCAACGATATTTTTCGTAAAACTGTAAAGGGGGGCAATAGTTGTGATAACCCTGATCTTTTTATTTTTCGTTTTTAAATCTTCATGCATCCTGCTGTTTTCAAACTCGTTTTCCTGCTGGCATGCAGACAGAATGACGAAAGAGAGAAGAAAGGACAGGGATATCAATCTTCTGAATGTTTCCACGGATAAAATTATAGCACAACAATACAGAGAGGAAAACGTATGGTATTATTATCTGAATGAAATTCAAACCTTTGACAGCTTTGTCATACAGAAACTTCAGGCTTTTCTGGCTGGGACAGATAATATCACTCAGCGGGACCTGGATGCATTCGGCAGCGCAGGGCTGGTTAGTATTTAAACTTACAAATTCC
>JAGVHR010000108.1 GCA_020056455.1 Thermodesulfovibrionales bacterium | reverse complement strand
TCGGTGGCGATTGGTCAAAGGTGATGGCAGAATGGGACAACATGCCCTTGGCTGAATATTTTAGTTTTACATTGGCGTGGCTTTCAGAGCTGAAGCGAATTGTACGTCCGACTGGCTCACTGTGGGTGCATGGGACCTATCACAACATCGGCATTATCAACTTTGCTCTGCAGTTGCTTGAGGTCGAAATTATAAATGAAATAGTGTGGTATAAACGTAATAGTTTTCCTAATTTGTCAGGCCGTCGTTTGACTGCAAGCCATGAGACGATCCTGTGGGCACACACGGGCGGTGCTAAGCAGAGAAAGTATTTCTTTGCTTATGACAGATCCAAAGAAATGAGCTGTCCGGAGGATTGTCTAAAAGAACAGGGCAAACAAATGCGGACCGTTTGGGACATCCCAAACAACAAAAAACGAGAAGAGATTCAATTCGGTAAGCATCCGACACAGAAGCCGATACGACTGCTGTCGCGGATGCTGGAGATTTCGGCAAAGGCTGGGGATATTCTCATTATCCCATTTGCGGGGGCAGGCTCTGACTGCGTTGCCGCAAAGCAAATGGGCGTTCGATTTTTGGCGTTTGAAAATGACGAGCACTATGCCGAAATCTGTAACAAGCGGCTGGATACTGTTGAGGACCCTCTTCGATTGTTTACATTTAATGCTGACCGAAGGAAGGAAAAAGAAGTAGTACATTCATGCGAGTGCCACAAACCACGATCAGTAAAAACCGTGCCATCACTTATCAAGTGGACCGGAAGCAAGCGCTCTCAGGCTGTTGCTATCGCCAATTTATTACCACCTTATCAGCGATATATCGAACCATTTCTTGGAGGAGGAGCCCTGCTTTATCTAACAGCGGTACCGGGGTCTGTTGCAGGTGATTTGTACGAGCCATTGATTCAGTTATGGAGGCTTATCCAGGCAGAGCCGGACAAGGTCATAAAAGACTATGAAGAAAAATGGACGTTGCTAAAAGATGAGCTTGATAGCTTATCTGTCAAGGAGACTAAGCGAGGCGATGGAATACCAAAGCTATTCTATGCAGTGCGCAAAAGCTTCAACCAGGGGAAAAACCCTCTCGACCTTAACTTTCTTATGCGAACATGTGTGAATGGCATCGTTCGATTCAATGAAGATGGGAAGTTTAATAATTCGTTCCACTTGTCGCGTCGAGGAATGGAGCCGAGTAGATTCAAAAGCATCGTGGAGGCATGGCATTCTGTAATTAAGGATATTGTATTTGTGTGTCAAGATTATATGAAGACAATAGAAATGGCAGAGAAGGACGATTTTGTCTACTTAGACCCACCATATGCCGGAAATCAACAGAGATACATTGAGGATTTGGATTTAGAAAGATTTTTCACTGCACTCGATAAACTCAATAGACGAGGTGTGAAGTGGGCATTATCATTTGATGGCAAACGAGGCACGAATGACCTTATTCATGCAGTACCAGCGTCGTTGTTCAAGCGGCATCTGTTACTTGAAAGTGGCAACTCTGCCGTTAATAAAGTGCTGAATGGCCCTATTGAGAAAGTACAAGAGTCACTTTATCTAAATTATTAGTCGCGCCTAAGTGAAATCCCTGTTCCAGTTATGGTGAGCCCGGCAACATAGTTAACGAGTAACCTGCCGGTTTGTCCACTGGGGATTAAACAGATTGTGCATGAGTTACCGTTCGCTTCAAATGTATAGGCAAATATCAAGTCTGCTTTAGCCTTGGCCATGACCGAATCAATATCTGACTGCGAACTGGAAATAAACGCTACAGCTGAAGCGAATAAAAAATTACGTGGATTCAGCCGGTGTGTCGAGTGACGCCAGGGATGAATAGGTGCAGGGCGCTCGATACTCGCGGTGGACGTAATTAGGTTAGCAATGTATTTGGACAGACGCGGCCCAATACCTGCCTCAACGGCAGTTGCCGTCTCCTTCGACTCTATCGAAAGGATGATGGGTTGCGCTACTATTCCAAAGAATTGGAAGACATGATCAGGTCGTTTTGTGTCCGCTCCACTTACTCTGGGGAGTGATAACCAACGAAGTTCAACAGTTCGTTCAGGCGGCTGAAGAGAAATACCACTCCAGTCACCCCCAGGTGGATTGCACAGACCCTCGTAAACATCGGGGCCGGCGCATCTTCCAAGAAGGGTATGGAGGACGGTGTCAACATCGTTTTCGCCGATACGCGTTGGAGAAGGTTTAATCAAGAAGTTGCGACTGACAGGCTTTGGAATCGCAGCTTCCCAATGCGAGCGCAGATAGCCATGTTTTGTGACTCTATCTGTAGCCGAATCAACAAGTAGGGCGTCACTAACTGCCAGTATCGCTTCCCATAAACCGTTTCTCTGGCTAAGTGTTTTCGGGTCATGCTGAAGCATTGGCCACGTTGCCGTTGGCGCTGGGCCATATACAACGGAGAGGAGGTCGTGATCCTGTCCAACAAGCATGCGGGAAAGTGGTGGCAAGCCACGATCAGGCCGAGCATCGTCCCCACCTGGCTTAAAACCCATGACCCAGCAGATTACCAGATGCTCGTCGCGTGCAAGCCACTGGGCAAAATCAATAGGAAGATCTCGGTACAAAGCCGATACACGTGAAGCAAATTCCGGTCTGTTAGTACGGGGAATAATACACATCGGCAACTCAGAGGAAGTGAGACCAATAGCGTATCTTGCGGCGTGCTGCATCAAGGCTTTAGCTGAAGCCGTAAGGGATGCAATATAGGCAATCTTAGACCAGGAGAGCTGGGCATTATGAACGAGGAATTCAACAAGAGACTGTCCTTTTTTGAGTGCATCATATGCGCTCTCCCATTGCTGAGGAGTAAGTGTCCGGCCATTCCTTGATGCCGCTGCTCTCTTCCTGACAAGAGCCAACACTTTGCGACGCAACAATTCGTAAATATCATTTGGATTTTCGTTCAATAGGAGTGTGCGTATCAGGGCGATTAACTCATAATCAGCGAATTCGTCAGCATGGGCTAGTCTTGATGATTCGTCAGCACCTGGACTGGTTACAAAAATAGGCAGTACCGGTGTATCCTGTTCGAGGGAGTAGGATAAGTAGCTAAACGGTACGGCTGGATTGGGCATTCGTGGAGCTTTACGATCACGGTTAGCGTCAAGTTCGTAACCTCCGAGTTCGGCAACGTACAAATACGGTATCCGCGCTAAGGCAAATGAATATGCACGGCCGCTTCGTTGCCATGCTTGGTTGCCCGCGGGAAGTGCACCGCAGTACTCGATAGCGATAAGTGGTACTTCTGTATGGGACTGAACGCCAGTGATTATAACATCAGCCGCTTCTCTCAAGATGCCACCACGTTCTCGGATAAACTGCAGAATATCTTCATTCCAGCGACTAAAGCCTGGAAAAAATGTAAGATGGATTGGTTCTTTCTGGTTTTTTAGACGAAGCTGGAATATGGGGCAAACTGCCGAGCCGCGAGGACCGATAATAGATTCAATACGGTCAGCAAGTGCGATCTTAATGAGATCAAGGGTTCGCTCGCACTCAACAATATTATCACTATGAATATTAAACTGCTGATAGCTTATCATATGATTCTTCGAAATATTATCACACTTATGCCTCTTTTTACATAATCTGCTATTTAAAACTGCCCTCTGTAATCATTAAGCTGTTCATGTAAGGGGCTTGGCCGAGCATTGCTGAAGCTTTCATTCCCTGCAAGGCGACTGACAAGCATGGAGGGCGCGAAGGCGTGAGCTTGCTTCTGGCATGAGCTTGAAGCTTGTTGCGAAGACGGAGGCTGTGATTGTGCCGGAGTTGAGCGGCAGGCTTGAAGCGCTCCCCTTGCAAAGCCGGAATGTTCCGTGCGAAGTCAAAGAATCATGAAGGCGATCCGTGCAAGGGGCATGACAGAACTGCAAGCGTAGTGACTGAGCGACTGGGGGCTATGGTTAAACGCGTGGCTGTGAATGGCGGGCGGGAGAACAGCCACACATTAATGCCGCTTTAAAACAGGGGTTCTATATTCATGGCTGATTTTTTTCGGAGTCTGATTCCTCGTGCTCGCTCTTTCGCATCATAGCCGTTATGGCAGCGCTGACATAGGGCTTTTAGGTTGTCATCGTGGCAGTTCTCTGGAGCATGGTCGAGGTGAGCCACTGTCAAGACGACTCTGGATTTGGTGACCGGGTGCGGCTCGTAGTTTTCCGCGCCGCACCACTCGCATTTGTCACCAGCACGCGCTTTGATGCGCTGTGAAATAGCTTTCCAGTCCTTAGGATATCTGCTCTTATTTTCCGGTCGTATCGGCATAACTAAAACGGTTCGAGATCGATTTCCGGTTCCTTGCTGAAAAAGTCTTCCTTCGGCTTTCTCTCTGCTACTACAAGCCAGCCGTCCCAGTTGGCGGCAGGGATAAGGTCAAGCTTGATTGACTTCTTGCCTTCCTCCTTCTCGATCAGTACGCCGACTTTCTCCCAGCGTGCCTTTCCTGTTTTTTCGTCCTCTGTCTTCTTCCACAAAAGATCATAAACCTTCATCGTCTTTCCTCCTTAATTTAATATCCATAGAGCAAGTTCTATGTCCTGATGGTTTGCTGGTATTGTTGTTGTTCCGCCCTTGTCTTTCCTGAATTCAAGCTGGTCTACAAAATAGGTATCGCAGGGGAGCCCATCGCTCCCATAAAGGCGAATTAAAAACAAGTCCTGTTTGGTTTCTATAACAGCCTTCATAAAGTCTCCTTTTCTTTTAGCGCTGTGCATATCTCGCTTACTTCACAGTATTTGACGCATTTCCTGCCTTCCCATGTTTCGCGTCTTCTGCATTTCGGCGCGTAGTCCTTATCAAGAGCGGAAAGTAAAAGCTCTCTTTTCCTTCCGAGATACTTTCTTATCCAGTGGCCTGAAATGCCGTTGACAGGAACAAGAGGGGCCTTCTCCTCGATCCCACGCATAGCGGACACCATCAGGCCGCCGTCCCGAGAAATAACCTGTACGGCCATGTTCTTGACCGTGTATCCTTCGGGTAGGATCGTCAGGAGTTTGTCACGATAGTCTGAAAGCTGGACCGCTGTTTCAAATAGTGCGCTGATCCGGGCGACAATATCGCCGTTGGCGTATACCTTCCGGGTCTTCGGCTCACCTTTGTTCTTTCCGGACTTCTTCAGGATCGGCTGCCCGGTCTCGTCTGTCTCCGGCACTTCGATTGATCGGATACCGAGGGCCTGCTGAACCTTGTAGCTTCCCCAGGTCTTATAGTCGTAAAGCGTCTGTGTCTCGCCGTCGTAGAAGTCGAAAGCGCCGGAACAAATTTCATCGCGTAAGCGTTCCTCTGTCAGGTGATCGCCTTTGCCGAAGTGCTCAAGGACTCCGTGGGCGCTCGTGCCCAAGATACTGAAGGCCTGTTCATCCGGATTGACGTGATAAGGCCGCGTGATCTTCAACCATGATTCCCGGATTCCCCGGAGAAGTTGCGTTGTGCTCGGCTCTCCTGTCCATTCCCGCTGACGGGCACACTTCCTGAGGTATGGAAGGGCCTTGCAGCGCCCACAGGGGAGCGCGTCTTTAAGACGGCACTCCCCGAAGCACTGTTCAAATGTAATCTTCTGATTGTCGGGACATATAAACCCTATTGCCGGCATTGCCTTACCCTCCCGCGCTCTGAGATTTACCGGCCTGCTCTGTCTTCTCCAGTTCGGCTTTCCGGGCATCCTTCGAGGTGACAAGGAGCGTCCTGTCAACAAGCTTCAGGCCTTCAATTTCGGGCTGGTGTTTCTTCCACCAGTTCCGAAGCTCGAACAGGTTATCAATTTTGCTGATCCGGTCTATCATCTCCTTGACGGCTTCCCTTGCTGCTGCGTCTCCATCAATCCCGGCTTCCAGCCATTCAAGAAGTTCTATCCCTGTATCAACGGAAGGTTTGAAATGCCTGCCGTCAAAAAGGGTGGTTCTGTCCTTTGATGCTGTGGCAATGTGGCCGTCAATGGATAAGTCAAAGACTGCCGTAAATTCATACTCCATGCCGTCGCGCTGAATAGGAGCAAGACCGACTTTGACGACCTTCGTTTTTCCGTTATCCTGAGTGACTTCGTAAGCAGTTTTCGTTCTCATTGTTGCTATGATGTGAAGCGGAGACTGCAGGATTGCATCTACAAAGGCGTTATGCTGCGGTGTAACTTCCCTCCATGCCGTAAAACTGTTGCGCGTGGCTGCCGTTGCCTTGTCGTGCATGTCGAGGACTCCGCCGTCACCTGACCACGCATGAGAAAGAGAATCGATTATCAGCGTGTCATATCCGGCCTGCTCTGCGCCATGAATCAGCTGAACGTATTTATCCGGAGAAAACGGCGGGGTGAGCGTTGCAACGTCATAGTCCATCAGGTGTGAGTAAAGCTCGCCGCTTCCGTGTTCTGTGTCAATGAGTGCAACCTTTCCGCCAAGCCCTTTGGTGATCAAAATTGCTGAGTATGTCTTACCTGATCCCGAGGGGCCGAGGATCCCCAGCCTTAACTTTGCCTTTTTTCTTTCAGCCTTCCTGAACATTGTTTGCCTCCTGTTCTGTTCTTTTGATGAATTCCTTAACGGCGGTTGACACAAGCCTTGTGATCGGGACCCGTCGCGCCTTCTTTATCTGGTAAAGCCTTGTCATGTCGTCGTCGGTTATCTGATTGCCGACCCATGTAAATTTTCTGTAAGTCACTTTTTTCAGGGGAGGGCTTGACACCCTCCCCGCTCCTTTCTTAAAATGGAATTGCTTCGTTTCTGAACTCTTCCGGGCCAGGAAGAGGTAAGCCTAAGCCGGTGATTCTTGACCAATCGTCGGCTTGAGCGCCTGCAAAGAAAACGTCAAAGTCGTCTTCTTCGTCTTCATCCTCTGGGAAATAAGCAATCATCTGGTTTTTGCTCATGCCCATGTTTTCACCTCCTTTCATTCGAAACAGACAAGTTCCCCGGCGCCTTCGCATTCCGGGCATTCGATCAGGCGGGGCTCTTCGCTTTCTTCGTCCTCGACCTGACCGCTTCCGCTGCAAGTCCCGCATTCGTAAGTAGCTTCATGAAACTGAGTCATTGAATTGCCTGAGTCCCATGCATCGGATCGGTATCTTGAAATCAATCTGCCCTGCATTTTTCCTTCTCCTTGTATACTATGGTGGACACTTAAGACAAAAAAATAGCGTCACAAGCCTTGTCTTTGCCTTCCATGAGTAAATCAGAAATTCTGTTTGCGGCATCCTCTATTTCATTTGTCCTGTCGCTGCGGTAGGTCTTCATCTCCCTGACGTAATTACATATGGAGAATAAGAGATTATCAATGGTTGTCCAGTCTGTAAGCTCCTGCGTTTTTACTTCTAAGCGCCTGTCAAGTTCCTGCATATAAGCTGTATTCATTGCCTTACCTCCTCAATTATTCTTAATTATATTGTATACTATAGTATACATGGAGTCAAGCCCGAAAATATGGGACTGTCTTCTTTAGCATACACAAGATATAGTGGTGTCTCCTATTGGTTCCATGTGGAACATTAGAACAAGCTTTCCTGCACCGGGAGCGGTGAACCGCTTTCAGACCAGAACCGGCAACAGGAAAAGCCCGAAGCGCCGAGATGCACACTGCACGGCTCAAGCCTTGCGCGAGAGCACAGACGCCCGGACCCTTGCGGGAGCTTCGAGACCGCCCAGGGACACCAGACAACGCCAAATTTATTACGACCGCATAAACTGAGACCTTCAAACATTCCGCACCTCCTCATTGTTTTTTTAAAACCTGCCCCCCGATGGAAGGAAAAAGAATGCAGTGGCTAAGGTTCTGTCAAGGGTGCAGCCTCATCGCACAACGCTTGCCCTTGACGGGTTCTTAGACACGGAATATCATTTGTGATCAGGGGGCATGTTTATATCCGGATGAAATACGACCTTAATGTTTTTTTGTTGTTCGAGGGAGCCCCTGGGGGCAGATGGGAGCAAGCAAGGGACGTGACTGGCGCGAACGTGCTTCGCAGGTGCAGTGACAGGCAGGGCCTTTGCTGCGGGGATGGGCGGGGGCTATGGATAAAATCAGGGTTGGCGTGATGTTTGCGGCAGCATTGCAGACAGCATGGCAATCCCTGTCCTAAGTGCCATTAAGGAGTGGAGGCCATTTTCAATGCAGAGATAACGGCACTCGAAAACCGGAGATCCCGAAGGGGCGAGGACGCGTGTGCTTACCTTAATGCATAGTTGATAAAGAAGGCTATGTAGACGCCCGGAACCCGCAACGCAGTGAGGACACGTGCGTTTACCTATGTGTGCTGTCCAGAAGTGAAGGCTTACGATTGACTGGCGGGCAGCTTGTCGTTTCGCAAGATGCGTGAACAGGCAATGGTAGGCCGGAACGGATATGGTAAAAGCTGTGCGGCGGGCTTGAAGTCTGCAAAGAGGAGCGGAGCGGACTTGAAGCCCGCTGTTTCCTGTGTGTCGCTCAAGAGCGTCAGCGGATAAAACCAGCGCGAAAGATTTTGATAAGCTGGCGCGGGCTTGTCTACGCAAGCTTAGTGACAGCTTTTGAAAAGCCGAAGCGCTACCTTATCTCCCCTTTCCTTCGGGGCGATGCCGACGGGAAGGAGAGGGGAAAGCACTTTGCCAGAGTGGAACGCAGGCTATGTGCTGGGGTGAGGAATGGGCGGGGGAGGATGTGGCGCGTAATCCATAAAAATTGTCACACCTTTTTCAATCCCTTTAAACATGGCCCGGGGCCTGGCCGGGTGATTCGGTTTTCAGGTAGGTGATTTATGAGGATGCGGTGACGCTGGGACAGGCGGGCTTGTGCTCCTTGAGGCTTCTTTGCTTTTTCAAAGAAAAGGAAGATAGTTAGCGGATGTGTCTCTCGCCAGTTAGAGTATGCTCAGTGACTAAACTAAAGCCTCGACACCACGGAGTATTGCCCCGTGGGTCGGCAGAGGTCTTCGACCCCTGCACCCCAACGACATAAGGTTTCCGCAGTAGAGTCTGCGGGGTATGTAAATTAATTAAGTTATTGGATCACACCACAGATGCACCCTTTTTTACAACCGCCTTCATCTGGTGTATCCAAATCACCACAAATCTCTTCAAAATTACAGCATGCCAGACCTGGGAACTTAGCAATGATCAATGCTTCCTGGTCACTGAGCTGTTCGATTGAACCGGGCTCCAAAATTAGGGACTTTAGCATAAACTTATCCTCCTTCTACGTTATAGTAGCGACAACCGAACTTTGTATGGTTTTGATCGCACGAATTGTTCTGAGCCGCTTAGCCGCCGCGACTTCGTCTTCATCGGGTATTTCAGAAGATGCTGCCAGTCTTGCGGCTTCAAGCTTTGCACAAGCAACGGCTCGTACTCTGGTTAGAGTGCAAATCGCCTTATTACGGGCTGCTGCGCTGCCATTTTCACGGAAATTTATCCCGTAGCATGTTGGGCATATAGGGAGGAGAGCGCATCCGTCACACCGCTTGTCGTGAAATAATCTCGGATTCTTAAAATCTACCTCTGCAGACTTGACAGCGCCATCGCCTAAAGCCAAGGGCTCGAATAGATGACAAGGGTATTCTTGTCCGTCAACGTCCACAGCCACCATGTTTGTCCCAACTCCACACAGCTTTTTTGCGCGAGGCATAGAGCTTGTCACTATTCGGCTGATGTCCATAGACAGAATTCGACATGGCTCAATGCTTGGATTGGTCACGTAGTATGAGATAAGTCGTTCTAGTTGGGTAGATAATGAATCAATGTTCCTCCGGTCGCTCCAGTCCAACCCATAAGCCAAGTTCCCTTCAATCGCAAATCCAAGTTCATGCAAAAATTTGATTCCTTCATACAAGCTCGGCAAAGTCTTAGTTGATATGGTCATTTTAACTGGCTGTTTAGGCCAGGTCTTTAAGAAGAACTTCCAGTCGATCATGTCGAATGACTTTGAGCGATTAGAATTGTGCATTTCTCGCGTTCCATCTAGGCTTAACCCAACCAGAAACTTGTCTTTATATTTTGTAAGCCATGCCTGAGTTGCGCCATGAATGAGTGTTCCGTTGCTCGTTGCAAAGAAGAAATATGGTTTCGGCCACTGCTTGTCCCACGTCCAGTTGCAAATCTCTTTTATTAGATCAAACTCAAGAAATGGTTCACCCCCAAAGAAATCTATTTGAACCTCCCTGTGGGCTCCGGGCATGTCGAAGTGCCGCAACAATGCTTCTTGTGCGACAGCTAATGGCATGGTCTTCTTCGACTTATGGTCTTCATAACAGTAGATGCAATTTAGATTACAGCGCTGAGTTACCGTAAGCTGCACGTACTTACGAAATGAAGTATCCATGCCAAAGTAGGGCTCTGATTGGTAAAATGCCATTATCGTCTACTCTCAATTATTGCAAAGGGAAAAGTCAAGATTCCTTTACCGCCCTTCGTACTGCTCCGAATGCCCCTTGTGCTTCTCCCAGTTCTCGATATACTTCTGCGCGAGGTCCTTTGACCTGATGATAAGAAGGTTCTCGGCGTTCTTCTCTTCTGCGGCCTTTGTAAAGTTGAAAGAGCCGGTAATTACAACACTCTTGTCGATGATCATAATCTTGTTGTGCGCGATTGCGTGCTTGGAATCAATGAATGTCGGGATACCGGCATGCGCTACAAAGTCGGCGGATGTGTATTTCTCGGATCGCTGCGATTTATCGAGGATCGCTGAAACGCGAACACCGCGCTTGTGTGCGTCCACAAGAGCCTTAGCGATGGGCGCAGACGTGAATGAGTAAGCCTGGACAAGGATCTCTGACTTTGCTTGGCCTATCGCGTCGATAACAGCTTCCGTGCAGCCGCCGCGTGGACTGAAGAAGACCTGAACTGAAAGGTCATTGTTATTTATAGTCTCGTTCTTGCCTGCAAAGGATAAAGCCGGCAACAACAAAAGCAGGATACATGCAACAACTGACTTGCTGCTCTTTCGCACGAGAGCTCCTTTTCCCCTCGCTCCCCTTATTGACATTGTATTACGGCGGCAGGGAGAAAGTAAGCTTTTTCTTGAGGTGGGGTTGGGGCGCCCCTGGGGGCGGACCGCCGGTTTTGCGGCGGGGGAGGGGTGAGCGTAAGGAGCAGGAGACGTGACAGACGGGAGAGAAGCGGACGGCTGGCGCGGCGCTTGCCCTGGAGCGAACGAAGGAAGGGGGGAAGGAGTGGAGCCGCGAGGCGGAACGGGAGGAGCTACCGACAGCACAGCAGAGCGGTAGCGGCGCGAATCTGATTAACAGGGAGCCCCTGGAGGGGCGGACGGGACGGGCGGCGGGGTGATCTAATTCTTATTCGACTTTTTCATCAACCTTGTAACTGGCTTCACCATCCTCTATTCCCTTCCTCGCTTTCCTAAATGCCCATTTTGGAACTTGTGGAGATTCACGATTTAGTCGATCTCTTTCCTCGGACAGAGTATTCAATTTTGCTGAGAGGGTATCTTCTGAATTGTCTCGGCGACACTCAATTGTCCAAAATATACGAGCCCTTGTTAACAGAGAATCGTAATTGTTGCCTGAAGTGAGATGAGAATGCGCTCTCTCCTTAGGATTCAAAAATGTTGCCACAGCTGTGAGAACGACAACAACAATCGAAAGGACACCCGCAAAAATATTATTTTGATCAACTTTTGCAAATGCTGCAGTGCCAGCTACTGCTGCTAAGATTACAGTGGGAATTCCTATCCATAAATGGAAGTTGTCCCAGAAGTGAGCTGCAACGAAATGTCCCTTGGCGGTATAGAGACTGTTTTCTTCGATTCGCTTTGCTTCTTTAATAATTTCGTCTCTTGCAATTGAGACAACTTTTTCTTCTGTTGAAGGTTGCTTGGTCATTGAACTCCTATTTTACCCATAAGCCGGAAAGTAATTTCCAAATACTTTTCTCCATATATTAACGGCATCCTCTATATGTCCGCGATTTGCATAGTCTTCTGCCTTCAATGCCCTTTCATATGCGGTTTCAAGACGGCTTACGGCACTATCAACTTTCTCATGCGTGTTTAAATAACTGCCAACATCTCCTGCATACCCTGCAGGATCGGGATTTTCTTGTTTCACATAACTTCTTGCTTTGTCAAAGAAATATCTAACGCCAGATGAATCATCGGAAATTCTAACCCCCGCAAGCACTTGCATTACTATCACTTCAAGATGAAAGGATCTGAATTCTTCATTACTTGTCCTATTCCATCCTTTAATCATCTTAATCAGAGGAATCAGATTTCCGTCATGTATCTTGTTAGCAGCAGTCATGAGTTCAACATGTTTTTTGGGGTCCGTAGAAATCCACGATTGACTTACCGAATTTGGAATCAAATAGCCGCCGCCCTGTCTGTTGAAAGCGGGCACAACATCCACCATGAAGTCTGTAAATTGGATTGTCACAGCCTGCCCATTTCTACTTATGTCGGGAGTATTTGGATACGTCTTTTTAAGTGATCGTTTCAATAGGTCAAGAAGCCCTGCTTGGCCCCCATTCTGACCATTGTAGAGATGAAAATATTTCGCATCTAAAACAACAACGATGTCAATATCCGCATCTTTTAGAGGAGCAATCAGGGTGCTTCGGGAATACGATCCTGTCAGGAAGGAATCCGACATAGTAAGCTCGTTTGATACGGCATTTCTCACGGCCTGTTGTCGTGTCGAAACTGTCGATTGCTGCAAATCTGTGATTTCCAGATTTCCTCTCAGTTTATTGAAAGATTCTAAAATTGTTCGTGCCATAGATTATGTTCCAAAATATCCAAGGACAAAGTATATCACAAATAGAAGTTCTCATCGGACAGCTCCCGCAAGAATATGGGTGTTTGGTCAGCGGATAAGTATTCGCAGCGATGTAAGAACGGCTGGGTGATCTAAATAATCCTCTGTTTCACCGCTTCTTTCTGTCTCTTACTTCGCCGCTGGTCACTGTTGCCTTGATGTTCGCTATCAGATTCAAACAGAATGATCCGGGTTTTACGCGGTTCGCTATAAACGTGCAGCCAGGCGAGACCGCGGCCCAGTACTTGCCCCATGATATATGCAACCATGCACGCAAGCGCCAAGAGTATTGCTCTCTTTCTTGTCATAGTTCAGTCCCTGTCCTGTCTTTGATCAGTATATCATGAAGCGCTGAAGCTCTCCCTATATCTGAATTGATCCAGCGCATCGATCCCGGGTAACAGCTTTCATGCCGGAAAAGACCCTTACCGATGTATACCGGTTCGCTTTTGATCTTGCGCCCACAAACGTAACAGACCCCTACGGATTCGGCTGCAGGAACACACGAGATATTCTGGCCTGATTCCTTGTCTTTACCCTTCCTGATGGGCTTTTTTATATTTTTACCCTTGTATAGTGTTTGTATACGATTTGAGACTTGCACATCAGAACACCTTGAACCGGTTGTCATAATACTCCTTCCGGTCGATGACCCGCTTGTCATGCAGCGCTCTCCAGTCCCTGCGTGATGCGTCCAGGGTAAATGATCCGAGCATTACAAAGGCAACGAAGGCGATAATTCCGGAGATGGCGAACTCGCCGGCGGATGCTGTCCTGATCCTCCCGCCTAATATGGTAATGCGTCTGGAATTTTCATCAAGGATAGGCACACCCATGACTGTAAGGCTGTCCATAAAAAGGTGTCCGATGACGACTCCGAGTAGACAATCCCGAATCGGTGTCGACCAAAGCAGCACCAGCGATGCCAGCCACAAGGCTATCGAATGAGTGATGCCCCTATGCTGAACGCGCTTTGGTGTGATCATCTCCGCGAGATCGGGAAGAATGGCCCCCAGTGTCGTGAGGATATAGTTCAGACCGAAGACCTTTGCTGTTGCACTGCCTACGATAATATGGCTTGCCCATGTCATGCTATTTCTTGCCTCCCATTCTTGTGCCCTGAAACATATACCTGAATGCTGCCGCAAGAAAGACCAGGTTATGAGCGCCGATCAGGGCGACCACAGTTATCATGAGCGCAAGAAAAAAATACGTTACGTCAAACGTGTCGGCCCCGGTGCCGAGAGAATGTATCTTCACGTTGTTCAATCTTACTTTGACCTTTGGATGTAGAAAGGCAAACCTCGTGCAGCCGATCACGGCGGACCGCGATTGTTCTATCAGCACCAGAACGATTTCGAGCTTGCGGGAGTCCTGTAGCCGCTCGGCATTATCGATCACCAAATAGAACTTCTCCGGCAGGGTCCGAAGGAAAAGGTCTATCCTGGTTTCGAGGTTCTTCCCGAAAAGCTTATACTCCTTCACCCAGTCGCCTGTTGGCATGGCGGCATTAATGTAAACGCACTTCTCCCCCGAGGCCTCCAGCTTCTTGATAGTCTTCTGAAGGAACGAAGTCTTTCCTGTTGACGGTCCGCCCTCTATGACAACGCTTTCCCCGACCTTGAGGATCTCCGTCGTGTGCTTTCCGTTGTTGTACCTGTGAAGGTACAGGAATACCTTATCTCTGATCTTTTGAATCTTTGGGTAAATCCTCATTCAGCATTCCTCTCAGCTTCTCCCTCTTGACTGTGGGGACGTAGGCCAGTATTTTTTCGAGTATATAACCGACCTGCTCTTTCCGTAGCTCGTGGTCCTTCCTCTTGACCAGGTAGTCATTGAGCTTATTGTTATGGTCCTTCTGATTCTCTACGCCGACCTCGACACGCTTTCCGATCCACTGGACTTCATTGTAAAGGCCTTGGAGTATCCGAACCTCCTCAGTTATGGCCTTCTGTTCCGCCTTGTACTTCATGATAAGATCAGCAACGTCGAGCCGCAGAGACCTTTCTTTCTGTGCCACCTCAATACGTCTTTGAGCGCTCTCACTTGGACTGATCAGGGGCAGGGACGCGGTTATGCCGATGTCATATCTTGTCTTTGCCTGGTCGAGTGTAGTTGTTCCCTCCCGCGTAAGCTGGCCGTGAGATGCAGAGCCTTTTGCCTCGACTTTGAGCTGATTAAAAATGCTCCTGTTTATATCCTTCAGCTCCTGCAGATCGGGATTGCTCACAGCGATGAATTCAATGACCGACTCAATGCCGGCAGAAGATACAGCTGGGCAGAGGACCAGTACAATAAACATGATGATTTGTTTCATGCCTCCTCCAATGTTCTGATTTCGATTCGTATTTCAGGCCCACCGTACTGCTTGTAAAGGTGCGCCTCTACTATCTGGCTGTCATCAGCATAGACAATGCCTTTGAGAGCATCCTTGACAGCCTTCGCCAGGTTGTCTATGTCCGGCCGTTTTGTGTGATACAGCTCCTTTCCGTTTCTTCCCATCTGAAACACAAGCCTTATTGAAATAGGGCCTTCGGCGGGTCGTCTTATACCCTGGCGTAATACTGCTGCCTTTGCGTGCCATGCGATCACCTCCTTGAATGTCTTACAGTTCGCGGGATCATAGGCCCCGACGATATTCTTTTGTCCGTGGCGCCGCACGTAGAAGCGCGGGCGTGCCTGCGGTACCGGTTTGGTCTGTACGTCAAACACCAACAGCACTTTGTCCCTCCAGTTCAGCCACGAAAGAACTGATAAGCCCTTTCATTTCCTCTTGGTTCTCCTCCCTGAGCCGATGCTGTTCTTCCTTTTCTTTTTGTCGCCGTTTTTCGTCATCTGCCTTTTGTTGTTTGGCTGCGGTCTCCTGATCGAGCAAAGCTTGGATATCCTCATCAAGCATTCCTTTCATGTATGAAACCGGGCTGCGGATACTGTCTTTCTGAATCTCACCCCTGCCGATCTTGTAGAGAAAGAGCCAGAGCTTTTCGGTTGATATTCCCTTTGGGATGCTGATGCAGGAAGGAAACAGTTTCCGAAGTTTCTTTTCCAACACTTCTCTCTCCAGAGAGAGAGTTTTCTTTAAACTGTCTTTAATACTGTCTTTAGGTTCTCGGGACCCGTTGCCGTTACTGGGTTTGCCGGGTGCCCCGGTAGTCATTATTGACTCCGGCGGATAGTCTGTATTGACTACTCGCTGGTAGTCGTCCTTGACTACTGGGTAGTCACTATTGACTACGCCCTTCCTTGGAAATGGCAGCCACTTCTCGTAGTCCTTCTGAAAGCAGTATCCCTGCTCGCAGCGTTCGATCAGGCAATGGCGTATCAGCTTTACAAGGGAGCGTCTGACATTTCCCTTGTTCAGCTTTGTCCGGGTGGTGAACTCCGGATAAGTAATTTGGCGGTACTTTCTGTTCCAGCCATATGTAAGCCTGATAACAACGTCAAGGACCTGCCGGGCCTCCCCAGGTATCCTTGTTCGCGCAAGGGCCTCTATAATTTCATTGGCTATGGCGGTATAGCCGTTTTCCTTTTGAGGGCTCGCCATATTCCGGCTTAAAGCTGGCCGACTGCCTCATGCTCAGCATTCTTCTTGCCGTTACCGCCCTCGGCTGCGCTCTTGGCAACCGCGTCAAAAAGTTCACCCTGGGCTGGCCTGACAGTCATCTCAGCAATATCGCCCTGCAACTGGATCAGCCTGAAGACGTTTTCCTTGCTCTGCTCCTCGGTCGCCATGAACTCGATTGTGACGGCAACCTTCAGCTCCGAGTCTATAGAGACCTTCTTGATGTTGATCAACTGCGCCGATACGTTGCCCATAAAAATAACTGCACCTTCCATCTTGTTACCTCCGTTCTCTTGGTTAAAG
>JAGVHR010000140.1 GCA_020056455.1 Thermodesulfovibrionales bacterium | reverse complement strand
ATCAAGAATCAAGGAAGAGAGAAAGACCTTGAACAGCTTCGGCTGTTTGAAGTTTGACTTTGACGCCCTGCGGTCTCTGCCGCAGGGTCTTCACGAAAATCCTTTTTTCGACCCCGCCTCTGAGTATGGGAAAACGCTACGAGACCATGGCCGGAATCGGCAGTTCAGCCCCTACTCTTGTCATTGCAGGAAATGATATGGGATATAAAAAAAAGGTGGAAAGTATTATCAGAGAGAAATTGGTCGGTCACAGGGTCATATTTACAGGTCTGCTTGAAGGCCGAGAGAAGCTGGCTGCCTATCAGGATGCTGATGTGCTGGTGTACCCGGCCATACATGAGATATTCGGTTTGGTCCCTTTTGAAGCCATGATGTGCGGAACCCCGGTTATTGTCACAGACGATTGCGGCTGCGGAGAGATCATCGGGCGGGAGGATATCGGCTCCACTTTGCGGTATGGGGATGTTCAGGGTCTTTGTGCTGCCATAGCAGGGATATTGAAAAATCCCGGCATTGCCGTCAGGAGGGCGGAGAAAGGGAGAAAGTATATCCTTGAGAACCTCTTGTGGGACAGGATAGGTCTGAAATATGAGAAACTCTACACAGGAATTGCTGATAAGTCATTTGAGATGCAGGCGGCTAAGTGTTCGCCAGGGCCGGAAGAACACCATGACAAACTGAAATGAAGGTCTGTTTTGTTGACCCAAAAGGCATGCATTTCGGGCCGAACACCGACTTGGATTATCTCATATCATTTTTTATGAAGAAAATGATGAGACAGGAATGAAAAAGATAAAGCCGACGATTTCCGTAATCATTGTCAATTATAACGGCAGACCACTTCTTGGCGAGTGTCTTGATTCGCTGAGGGAACAGATCTTTAAGGATTTTGAAGTTATTGTTGTTGACAATGCTTCGACTGACGGTTCTATCTCCTTCCTGAGGGAACGCTATCCTGAAGTGGCGCTTGTCGGGAATACGGAAAACCGTGGTTACGGCGGAGGCAATAATGATGGCATACGGGTCTCACGCGGAGAATATATAGCCATCCTGAACAATGACGCAGTGGTTGATAAGCGATGGCTGGCGGCGCTTGTTGAGGCAACAGTGCGGCATGAGGTCTGCGGTATGTTTGCATCGAAGATACTGAACTATTATGACCGGTCCATTATTGACAATGCAGGCCTGCTTATTTATCGTGACGGGCTTGCCAGGGGGCGTGGAAGACTTGAGCAGGACATAGGGCAATATGACAGGGAAGAGGAAGTCCTTCTGCCCAGCGGATGTTCCTGTCTCTATTCAAAAAAAATGCTTGAACAAACAGGTCTTTTTGATGAGGATTTGTTTCTATATATGGATGATGTTGACCTCGGGCTTCGGGCAAGGCTCGCGGGCTGGATGTGCATGTATGTTCCGGAGGCTGTCGTATATCACAAATACTCAGCGACTGCTGAACCATTTTCACCGCTCAAGGCATTTCTGCTTGAACGCAACAGGATCTGGGTGACAGTGAAATATTTTCCTCTCAGGATGCTACTGATGAGTCCTTTTTATACCCTTGTGCGGTATACTGTGCAGGGGTTCGGAGCGCTTGCCGGCAGGGGAGCAGCAGGCCGTCTTGTGCAGTCCGGCTCTTTTTTGTCGGCGCTTGGAATTGTTTGCAGCGCCTATGGCTCAGCATGCAGAGGGCTTGCGAAGACGATTGGCAAACGGCGACGTATGAGACCCTTATGGAAAATCAGTGCGGCTGCTTTTTCTGATTTTTTCACGAGATTCGCGATATCAGTGCAGGAGTTATCCCTGAAGGAATGACCATGAAAATGCTTATTATTATCCCGGCACTTAACGAAGAGCGGGTTATCGGAGACGTTATTGCCGATATCAGGCATAACGCGCCTGGGATGGATATTGTAGTGATCAATGACGGCTCGGCTGATGCTACGGGCGCTGTCGCTGCCGCTGCCGGTGTGACGGTTGTGAATCTGCCATATAACCTCGGCATTGGCGCGGCGGTCCAGACCGGTTATAAATATGCGAAACGCAATGGATATGATATCGCTGTCCAGTTCGACGGTGACGGTCAGCATCGGGCAGACCAGCTTGAAGCGCTACTCGCTCCTCTTATAAAGGGTGAAGCTGATGCTGTCATCGGTTCGCGGTTTTTGATCAAGAGCGCCTATGATACTGAAATTTACCGGTATGTTGCGATCAGGATCCTGGCCCGGATCATATCGTTTTTTGTCCGCCGCCGGATAACGGACCCGACCTCCGGGTTCAGGGCTGTCAACATGGATGTGATCAGGTATTTCTCATATTATTATCCTGATGATTATCCTGAGCCGGAGGCGATTGTGCTTCTTGACAGGGCAGGGTTCAGGGTCGCTGAAATTCCGGTCCTCATGCAGCAGAGAATGATGGGAAGTTCTTCGATAACCTTCCTTAGAGGGATCTATTATATGGGCAAGGTTCTGCTGGCAATTGCAGTTGATATGCTCAAGAAAGCGACGAGGTCATAGTGATGGATATTGCTCTTCTGCTTCTGAGCGGACTGAGTGCCGTGATTTTTTTTACTGTTATCGAACTGGTCAGACGCAACAGGCTCAAGGAAAAATATTCCATCCTTTGGCTCTGCGCGGCGCTGGTAATGACTGTCTTTTCTTTTTCCAGGGAGCTGCTCCATTTTACCGCCGGTTATCTGGGCATAAAATATCCGCCGTCTCTGGTT
>JAGVHR010000128.1 GCA_020056455.1 Thermodesulfovibrionales bacterium | reverse complement strand
GAGGCCTTTGTTGAGGACAAGAAAATTTCTGAGGCAGAGCTGGTGTTCAGCGTAAAAAAAGATGACTAAACGCGTTGTTATAACAGGGCTTGGCGTCATATCCTCCATAGGAATAGGATGGGAGGAATTCTGGGACAGCCTTTTAAAAGGCAGGTCCGGGATAAGCCCTATAGCTTCTTTTGATACTTCAAATCAGTTTACCCATAACGGAGGAGAGGTTAAGAATTTCAGGCCTGAAGAGTTTATCCGGAAAGATAAACTCCCTTTGCTCAGCAGGGCGTCACAGCTTGCTCTTGCAGCCGCACAGCTTGCAGTGAAAGATTCGAGGCTTTCGGATAGCGATCTCTCTCATATTAAGGTCGGTACATGCCTCGGGACCACCATGGGATCTGTGCAGACCGTTGAGATAATCGATGAACTTATTCTACAAGGCAAGAAGGAATGTTTGAGTGACGAATTGATTTGCAAGTCGCCCACTCATTCAACGCCTGCTGCCATCTCCAGGGCTTTTCAATTGCAGGGCCCGAATATCATGTTCTCTACCGCGTGCGCTGCGGGTAATTATGCCATAGGTTATGGCTTTGATTTAATCAGGCGGGGAAGGGCGGATGTTATATTTGCAGGCGGTTCTGATCCGTTGTCAAAAGTAGCCTTTACAGGATTCAACCAGTTTTCCGCTGTGGCACCTGAAAAATGTCAGCCTTTTGATAAAAACAGAAAAGGCATGATACCGGCAGAAGGCGCAGGGATGCTTGTTCTTGAGTCTCTTGAGAGTGCTTTGCAAAGGAACGCCCCTATTTACGCCGAGATAATGGGATACGGTCTCAGTTGTGATGCTTATCATATGACAACAGCATCTGTTGAAGGTCTCGCACAATGCATGAAAAAGGCTATCAGGGAAGCCGGCATTTCGCATAAAGAAGCGGACTATATTTCAGCTCATGGCACAGGCACACCGGCAAATGACAGGAACGAATGCGCGGCAATCAGAGAGGTCTTTGGTTCGGATTATCAGAAGGTCCCTGTCAGCTCCATCAAATCCATGCTTGGCCACACCATGGGCGCTGCCTCGGCGCTCGAAGCAGTAACATGCGCGCTTGCTGTAAAGAACGACATGTTGCCGCCCACCATTAATTATGAGACTCCTGACCCTGAGTGCGACATTGACTGCGTTCCGAATAGGGCGAGAAAACATACGGTGAATATCGCCTTGAATAATTCATATGCCTTTGGAGGCAATAATGCCTCTGTAGTTTTTAAAAAAATTATCTGATAGGAGCTTAAAGATGCCTGACAGTGTGGAAAAGGAGATTGTATCGATAATTGCAGAGGTCTCGGGATTCGACGAGGAGGAGATAAAGCCCGATGCAAATTTCTTTGATGACCTTGAGATTGACTCCATCAAGGCCATCGAGATCACCGTTGCGATTGAAAAAAAATTCAAGATATCAGTAAGGGATGAGGATGTGCCTCTTATTACTACAGTCAAACATGCCGTTGAATTGGTAAATACATTATTGGAGCAGAAAGCAGCAAATGCCAGGGCTTAATGCAAATGAATATGATGCAGTAATCATAGGCGCCGGAATCGGCGGCCTTGTCTGCGGGTGTTATCTTGCAAAGGCCGGGATGAAAGTGCTTATCGCAGAGCAGCATTTTAAACCTGGAGGATATTGTACTTCTTTCAAAAGGGGAAAGTTTACCTTTGATGCTGCTGCACATTCTTTCGGGGGATATAGAAAAGACGGCATAGTCAGGAAAGTATTTCGTGATCTCGGATTGGACATGCTGCTGAACATTAAGAGGTATGACCCTTCAGATATCATAATGTCGCCAGATTATAAAATTTCTTTCCGCTCAGATGTTGCGGAGACAATAAAAGACTTTATATCAGCATTTCCCCTCGAGAGCGATAATATCGAGAAATTCTTTCATTTCCTGAACAATCCTTCACCAATATCCTTTGCTCGAATGAGAAATTGGACGTTCAGGCAACTATTGGATCATTATTTTTTAGATAATAAATTAAAAACGATTTTGGCCTTCCCATTGCTTGGAAATGGAGGTCTGCCCCCTTCATTAATGTCAGCATTTACCGGTTCAAAGATTTTCACCGAGTTCCTTCTCGATGGCGGATATTACCCTGAAGGGGGAATGCAAGCCCTTCCTATCGCATTAGTTGGAAGATTTAAAGAATTGGGCGGAGAACTGAGGCTGTCCTGTTTAGTTAAACAAATTGTCGTAAGAGATGGGAAAGTTGCTGGTGTGCATTTTGAAAATAATGATTTTATATCTTCAAGGTATGTTGTTTCGAACTGCGATGCAATGCAGACTTTCTCGGATCTTTTGGGGAGCGAGGTCGTGTCGAAGGAAATCCTGAATGAAATAGAGACTATGAGCCCTTCATTGTCGATGTTTGTTCTTTATTTGGGCGTAGATAATAATACGTTTCAAAGTTTGCATCAACCTGGAACTAATTTGTGGATTCTCAACAGTTATGACATAGAACAGATATATTCTAAAATTAATAAAGGACATTTTGATGAAATTGACGATTTCATGATGCGAATATCTCCTGATAATCAAACTATTTTAGCTTTCGTAAATGCACCTTTCAAAAGTAGGGCTTATTGGACTTCAAAGAAAGGAAAACTGACAGAAATTTTCATAAAAGGAATTATGAGGAATGTTCTGCCTGACTTGACGAAGCATTTGATATTCAGAGATGCGGCTACACCATATACGTTATACCGTTATACCTTGAACTACAAGGGGGCAGCCTATGGGTGGTCCGGGATACCTTCTCAATCTTCGTTTTCTCGCTATAGATGCCCTTCTTTCATTAATGGACTATACTTAACAGGACATTGGATTACTCAAGTTCAAGGGATTCCTGGTGTAATATATATAGGATATGACACTGCAAAAATGATTTCACGCAAGTAATTGCATAAGGTATGATTGGGCATATGGAAAAAGAAAAAAAACGATATATCAACGACCAAATGGAGAAGATGGCTCAAGATTGGGCGGGCATCACTTCGTTCATCGGGACCGGCGTTTTCTTGGTTCTTGGAGTATTGGACTATTTTGTTACTCCAGAGAATTTCTCAAGATTCCTCGTTTATAGATTAGTTGTTTCGACTATTTTAATGCTCGTCTTTTATCTGAATAAACTGAGAAGAAGTTTCTATTATCAGTCTTTACTCTTTATCTTTGGAACCGTTTGCTCAGCTGTGGCTATTGAGCTAATGATACTTTCTTTTGGCGGTCACAAATCACCGTATCAGTCAGGGATGCATGTATTGATTATAGCTGTCTTGGGCCTGGTCCCCCTTGAGCTAAGTGTTTCTGTATTATCCGCATCCCTAATTTATCTTATTTATCTGCTCCCCATTTTGTTCTTTGATCAGATCACGGAGCCAAAGTATTTTATCGTTAGTAATGCATTTATGAGTTCAATCTTTGCGATTGCCCTTTTGGGAAGGTTTTTTAATCAAAAGAAAATACTAAATGAGCTTGCGCTTCAGTTTGATATCAGCAGGCAAAAGGAACAACTCAGAATATATTCCACCCATCTTGAAGAACTTGTTGAAGAAAGGACTAAGGAATTGGCCATATCCGAACAGAGATACAGGGAGCTTTTTGACAGCGCAAACGACGGCGTTGTTGTTTTTGATGGCAACGGCATCATGGTTGACGTGAACAAGCAGTTTTGCGCCATGTACGGTTATGAGAAGAGCTTTCTGATCGGCGCTCATATGAATATGTTTGAGCTGGAAAACCATGAGGATGCGAGAAGCGATCGCATGGAGCGGATACTGGCCGGAGAGCCGCTGGTCTTCGAGACTGAGCATGTCAGAAAAAACGGAGACAATATCAATGTCGAGGTCAGTTCAAAGGCCATAATAATCAGAGGGAAACTATGTGTCCAGTCATTCCACAGGGACATTACGGACAAGAAGAGGCTTATGGAGCAGTTGTATCAGTCCCAGAAGATGGAGGCCATTGGCGTTCTTGCCGGGGGGATCGCTCATGACTTTAATAATTTTCTCGCTGCCATACTCGCTCATTCAGAATTACTGTGCCTGGACGACGGTCTCGATGCCGGCTCAAGGCGCAGGGTCATGACAATCGAAAGTTCAGCCCGAAAGGCCGGGCAGATAGTCTCAAGGCTTCTGAGCTTTGCGCGGAAAGAAAAGGTCAATGCGGAGCCGCTGAACTTCAATGACATTCTAAAGGATGCACATGAATTGCTCGGCAGGGTTGTTTCGAAGAAGGGAGTTGAACTTAAGATGGCGCTCGATGAAAATATACCGATTATTAAGGGAGACGCCACCCAGCTGGAACAGGTAATTATGAACCTCGTTATGAATGCGGCAGATGCAATGCCTGAGGGCGGTTCCATAACCCTCTCAACGTCAACGAATATTATCTCTAATCGCGATAGCCGCATTCATCCCATGCTGACTCCGGGAAGATATATCAAACTGAAAGTGGCAGATACCGGCACAGGCATACCTGATGAAATAAAGGACAAGATTTTTGATCCATTTTTTACTACCAAGGGGCCGGAAAAGGGGACCGGCCTTGGACTTGCCATAATTTATGGAATTGTAAGAGAGCATAACGGCGTTATTACCATGACAAGCCTTCTGGGCCGGGGAACGACCTTTGATGTCTATCTGCCTGCCATCCGCAAGGAAACGCTTTGACGGTTGAGGCTCTTGCAAAAGTCCTCAATCTGTCACCTCGAACCGAGTTCAGTCTCACTGTTTTTCCTTGTACTCAACGTCTCTTAACCCATCGACGAGGTTCATACCCTGTCCTTTTCCCTTTCGACAGTTGTATCAATCCCTTTTAGAAATCCACGCATCTTCTTTATGTCCCTGACAGGGATCATCTCGATCCTGTTCTCATACTGAAGAAACTCAACCTTTTCACCGGGCTTGAGGTGCAGGGATTCCCTGAGTTTGCGTGGTAACCACCTGGTATTTGGGAGAAATCGTTGCTTTCATACGGCACCTCCATCGATGTAGCTTCTGTGGTAGTATAGCATGATCGATATTGTTTATCCCGGCTCTTTGCCCTTTGCAAGCAGCTCACCGAAATCGTAATTAACGCTCATTACACCAAAAACAGGTTCGCGCTGAAACAGCTGTCTAAGGAGGCTCTTGCAAAAGTATCAGAATTCCCAATTTTTTGTCATTCCGAACCTCTCACTGTCATTCCGAGCGAAGCGAGGAATCTCTTATTATCAATGACTTATAAGACCTCTCCCTTTGTTCGAGGTGACAGATTGAGGACTTTTGCAAGAGGCTCCTTTGTATATATTATTTTTTAGGGGGAACAGAGCCGTCAATCTCGCATGGATGCGGAATATGTACGCGCTTGACTGTCTTAATTGCAATGTGCAAGTATTATTCAGAATGGCGACCAGATCAGGGACTATAGCGGGGCGGTTTCTTATGCGTATATCGCTCGGGATTATTGTCTCCATTTTATCTTTTGCTGTCTCTTTGACCTTTGCATCGAATCTTCAGGCGTTTTGTTATGAAGAAGCCGGAGAAATATATGGCATAAACCCAGGGCTGCTTATGGCTATCAGCAAGACCGAGTCAAACCTGAACCCTCTGGCCATAAATATAAATTTGAACGGTACACGGGATTTTGGTCTGATGCAGATAAACTCTTCCTGGATTACACCACTGGGCCTGAATTCCGGCTTACTATTATCCGACCCATGTTATAACCTCAAGGCAGGCGCCGGTATCCTGCGAAAATGTATCGACAGATATAAATATACCTGGGAAGCGATTGGGTGCTATAATGCAACTTCCTCGCAAAAGAGAGTGAAATATTCCTGGATGATATTTGACAGGCTGAAGACTCAGGACAGAAGCCGGAAACTGGAAGCAGAAAAATTGGAAACTTTAAATTCTGAATTTCATTTTGTTGTAAGTGAGATAATGCCATGAGCCTGCTTGCGGATCTGCTTTCAAAGGTGAAGCATCTCGAATCAGGAAAGGAAGTCGCGCCTAACCTTAGAAACATTGTAAAAAATCAATCAGCCCTCAGAAGGAGGCTTGTTCTTCTGTTATCCATTTGCGTATTATCCGCGCTCGCAGGATTAATGCTGGTTTATTTTCTTCAGCCGTTGACGCATATGGTCCCGCAGCAGGCAGCGGACAGCAGGCAGCCTGCCTCAGACAGACTTCCCTCTGCGGAAAGCGGAATAAAGCAGGTTGAAAAAGCTACTCAGAAGGCACAGGGCAGTGAAAAGATGAAGGATATACCGGCCGGAGCCGGACATGCGGATATTGAAAATAAAGTAGCAGTTCAGAGCCCTCCCCATAATCCTCTCCCCTCAAGGCCGGGGAACGTGGATAAGAGGCGTGAAAACTCAAAAAATACGCAGTTTTTGCATCAAAAAACAATACCCTCCCCCCTTAATGGGGAGGGCAGGAGCGCGGATTCACAGAACAATAATGCCGGGGCTGCCATTGATGCTCTTTTATTTTCTGCCAGACAGTATGAAATGGTTGGAGATTACTCAGGGGCTTTGTCTGCATATCGCAGTGTCCTTGATATGGACAAAAACAATTTTGCCGTTATGAACAGTATTGCATATATGATGCTTCGCCTTGGAATGGTAACTGATTCCATAAAGTATGCCCAAATGGCATTGGACGGAAACGGCAATTATGTTCCTGCCATGATCAACCTTGGCATTGCTTATGCCCGAACTGAAGACGCCCTGTCTGCCAAGACCAATTTTAACAGGGCGCTTTCAATAGAACCGAACAACAAATATGCGGTTTTAAATCTCGCGCTCCTGAACGAATCCCGGAAGGATTACCAGGAGGCTATGGCGCTTTTTTCAAGACTGGCAAGGGCTGGGGATATGGCAGGCTCACTCGGAATCGCACGGATTTATGGGAAGCAGGGGAAAAAAGATGAAGCCCTGAGAGTTTATAACGGATTATATTCCTCAAATTCACTGGATGCTGAAACCAAAAAAATCATAACTATGGAAGTCAGGTCACTAAGCAGGGACTGAAAGACCTGAAACGCTCCTGCCTGCATCAGCCTCCAACTGCTCGGTTCAGGTTTATGGGCCTGGAGTCAGGCCTGCGACTTCCTCTGATATCCAGCGTTTCCTGCCGCCGTGCAGAATCTGATACCATTTGATATTATTATCAGCTCTGGCCTCCCCCAATACTTCAAAACGGTCTCCCCGTAAAACCCATCCTGTTTTCTTTGCAGATGTGGAAGGCTCTTCCCTGATATTGGCAGCTCCTGTTCTGACAAGCAAATATCCGACAACAGGTGTTTTAATGGCTGAGCTGTTTATTGCCCCGGTCATGTGAAGAGAGGTTGGGTCATTTGCAGCGTTGTCATTTTTCAGGTAAAAATATCTACCGGTCCCGAGGACCAGTATTGACAGAAGTATTACAGCTGTAATAAACGCCGGCCTGAACGGCCTTTGAATTGCAAGTTCGCTGTGGTCCAGACTTTTTAGGGCATGCATGATATGCTTCTTTTTGATTTCCAGACTTTCTTCGAGATACGCAGCCATGAGAGCCCTTGACGAAAGCATATTGATGAGCCTTGGCACCCCGCCCGACAGTCTGCACACTAACGCAGCAGTTTTTTTTCTTACAACGGAAATTCCTTTGCCTCCCCTGATCAGTCTGTGGTTAATATAATCCAGGGTTTCCTCAATGCCAAGGCGTCTTAAACGGACGCGGGTGATTATTCTCTGGTTGAGCTGTCTTAATCTGTCTTTCATGAGTCTTGTTTCAAGCTCTGTCTGGCCTACCAGCACTATCTGGAAAAGTTTGTTTTTGCCGGTCTCAAGGTTCGACAGGAGCCTTAATTCCTCAAGCGTATCGTCAGGAAGGTTCTGGGCCTCATCAACAATAAGGATGGTCCTTTTTCCTTCAGAGGACTTCTCCATCATAAAGTCTCTGAAGGTCTTTATGATCTCATTTTTGCTCATGCTGCCTGTCTTGAGTCCAAAATCCTCGACAACAGCAGACAGAAACTCCTCGGGGGTCAATTTAGGCGTCAGAATTATCGCAATCTCTGCCTTGGGCCGCCATTTATCCAAAAAGACATTAAGCAGTGTTGTTTTCCCTGTTCCCGGCTCGCCTGTCAGTATTGTAAACCCCTCATTCTGCTCTATGGAATAATCCAGGAGCGTGAGACCATCATTATGACATGGGGATGGGAAGAAATATGATGGATCAGGCGACAGCCTGAAGGGGTCTTCATTCAGTCCGAAAAAGGCCAGATAGTCCGTGTTACCCATAAGTTCCGCTATTTGCCCACTGACGCAACAAGATCGTATATCGGCAGGAAAAGACCTGCAATAATCACAAGAAAGATGCCGCCTATCATTACGATAACTATAGGCTCAATCATCTTTTCCATCTTCTGCGAAATATCATTGAGTCTCTTGATGAACTCCTCGGAAAGATAATTGAGCTGCTCAACCATATCGCCGGTCTCTTCACCGATGTGAATAAGCCTGACTACAAGACCGGGGAATAATTTGCCGTGTTTCTTTATTGCCTCGTGAAGGCCGCTTCCCAGCAGGATGTCCTCCTTTACGGTCGAAAGCGCCCTCTTGAAGACTACATTTTCCATAACCTTGATCAATATGTCGAAAGATTTGTCAATTGTAAGGCCTGATTCGAGCATTATCCTCAGCTGCTCTGCAAATAATGCCTGCAGCTTGTTAAAAACCACCAGTTTAACGACAGGAAGCCTGAGTTTGGCGACATCAATATAATATTTCGTGCGCTCCTTCCGCAACATCAGCTTGTAAGCTCCTGCTATTGCACCGACTGCAAGAAAAAAAACATACCAGTAAGCACGTGTGAAATCGCTTGAAGCCATGAGTATTCTCGTCAATAAAGGAAGCTCAACCTCCATTTCCCTGAATAGGACCATAATCTTGGGCAGGACATAGACAAGCCAGAACAATAATGCGCCAGTTGTGCTTACGAGAGCGAAGGTCGGATAGATCAGGGCTTTTTTTATCGCGTTTTTAAGGTCTTCCATCCTCTGCAGATGCACTGCAATGTCAGAGAGACTCTTGTCCAGTCTGCCTGTCTCTTCACCGACCGAGACCAGATGAATGAATAATTCAGGGAATACGTCTTTATGGCAGGCCAATGCTGCTGAGAACCCTGATCCAAGCTCGATCATCCGTCTTATTTCCGTGAGTTTCCTTTTGAAATTATGATTTTCGATAGTCTCAGAAATATCACCCAGAGACGTCAGCAGGGGCAGGCCTGCCTTGACCATGACTGAGAGATTGTTTGCGAATTCAATGATGTCCCTGATTGCTATGCCCCGGGACCTGATCTTGTCCATGTAAAACTTGCTGAAGCTGTTGAGTTTTCTGATGCTTAATATATAAAGCCCGGCCGCCGACAGACTGGTGCTTACATACGCCTCATCCGCGCCTTCGGCCACGCCTTTTTCCATCTGCCCCCAGGAATCAATCGCTTTATAAGAATAAAACGGCATCAGACCACTACCCTCATGACCTCTTCTATGCTTGTTATGCCGTCTTTTACCTTTCTTATGCCGCTTTGTTTTAGTGAAACCATGCCGCTTCTAAGAGCTGCATCCCTGATCCTGCCAAGTGACGCGCCCTCTGAGATGAGCTCTTTCATTTCGTCAGTGACTACCATTATCTCGCCTATGACTGTCCTGCCGGCATAGCCTACCTGATTACAGACATTGCAGCCTCTGGCCCTACAGGCTGTGCTGAGCGTGTGCTCAGCACCGTCTCCGGGCATGTCCAGCAAGGCAAGTTCATCTTTAGTTATCTCATAGGTCTCCTTGCAGTGCCTGCATAGTTTTCTTACAAGCCTCTGCGCGATTACGGCAAGCAGGGAGGAGGAGAGCAGAAAACTATCGATGCCGAAATCCAATAGTCTGGGAATCGCTGTCAGTGCGTCGTTTGTATGCAGGGTGGACAGCACAAGATGACCGGTAATAGAGGCCCTTATCGCAATTCTGGCAGTTTCTTCATCCCTGATTTCACCGAGAAGCATTACGTCCGGGTCCTGCCGCATGAAGTTCCTGCCGGCCATGGCAAAATCATATCCGGCTTTAAGATTTACAGCTGTTTGTTTGACAAAGCTGAGCTTGTATTCCACAGGGTCTTCCACGGTAAGAACATTTCTTTCAATAAGGTCGACTTCCCGCAGGGCTGCATAGAGAGTCGTTGTCTTGCCTGAGCCTGTTGGGCCTGTAATCAGAATGATTCCGTAGGGCTTCTGGAAAAGAGCACGCAGACGTTTTGTATTGTCAGGGTCAAATCCGAGGTTGCTTATACGCAGCAGTGGTCCGGACCCTGCAAGTACCCTGATGACAATATTTTCGCCATATATGGTAGGCACTGTTGATACCCGCATTTCATATTTCTTATTAAAGAAGGCTGTTGAAAAAGCGCCGTCCTGCGGGAGCCGCTGCTCTGAAATATCAAGCATGGACTGCACCTTGATCCTCGATGCGATTCCATTCTGCGCTATCTTGGGTATACAAAAACCATATTGCAGTACGCCGTCAACCCTGTAAAATATATTGACCGTATCAGCGGTGGGAGTAATATGGATATCAGTGGCTTTTCTCCGGATACCTTCCATTATCAGGTTCTGCGACAGTTCCGCAATAATGGCTACAGGAGTTGCAGTAGCAGCCTTGATGTCCTTTACAGCCTTATTGATGCGCTCTTCAATAGGATTTTCAAGGAAAAAATATGATTTTTCAAGGGTCTCATGAAAAATCACCTCATCGATCATATATGCCACAGGCTGTTTCCCCGTCAGTTTCTGAGTTACATCGATTGCAAGTATATTGGCCGGTGAAGTTATCCCGATCTCTATTGAATTATCAGTGAGCCGGAGCGGGATGAACCCGGCTTTTTCAGCTATGTCTTTTGCTACAAGCCGGATAGCATCTTCAGCGATGGAATATTCATTGAGGTCGACGAAGGGAAGCTTTGCCTGTTCAGCAAGAGCTTCAGCGATTTCCCGCGAGGAAACAAAACCCAGTTTAATGAAGGTCTCACCCAGAAGACTGCCTGTGACGCCCTGATGAGCGCATGCCATCTGTATCCTGTCTTCTGTTATTAATCCCTTATTTTTTAAAAGCTGACCTAATTGCATATATATGGTTCCTTCTCATTTTGTGTGGGTAATTACTTCCCCTCCCTTGAGGGGAGGGGATTGAGGGGAGGGTGTCCTATAATGCCTCTCCCTAATCGGTCCTCTGATTGCTGATTATTCTCGGGGTCAGCATCATCACCAGCTCTGTGTTTTCGTATGATTTATCAAGATTCCTGAACAGATGTCCCAAAACAGGAATATCCCCGAGGAAAGGGACTTTGTTTTCGATCAATTTTTCCTTCTTGTCAATCAGGCCGCCTATAACTATCATCTCGCCGTCGCGCAGTTTCACCACTGTGCTCATCTCCCTTAAATCCACAGTCGGCAATTTTATCTCGACTGTGTTGCCGCCGCTGCCGATTATCTGTGGTTCAAGATTCACCAGATTTGAAACTATAGGGGTTATGGTCAGAGTAATTTCACCGCTTTCGCTTATGTAGGGGGCTATGCCGAAGATAATTCCTGAGAGTACGCTTTTCGTCTCAATAGTAAAGGTTACTGTCGGGGCGGAGCCGGCAACTGCAGTTGTGACTGTATCAACCTTTGATATAAAACTTGTGTTTTTGCCGACACTGAGCAACGCTGTCTGACCGTTGAGGATATTTACCCTGGGGTTTGAGAGGGTCTTGACATCCCCCTGGTCCTGTAAGGCCACAAGAAGAGCGCTGAAATCCTGTCCGGTGACCCCTATCTGGAAATTCGGGCCGCCAAGGTCTACAACACGGTTAAAATTAGCAGCGCCTATATTGATATTTCCTATTCCTGAAATGCTGTTGCTGGTAAGAAAACTCCAGTCTATTCCGTATTTCAAACCTTCGGACAAGCGGACCTCGACAATGCGGGCTTCAATGAGCACCTGTCTGCCCAGTACCTTTTTCAGATTGGTTATATAGTTTTCGATTTTTTCGAGTGTCCTTTTTGAGGCGGTAACCATGACAGAGCCTGCCATTCTGTTGATGGTATAACCGGCTGCCTGGGCCCCCTCGCTCTGAGTTGATGAAGAGGCAGGCAAAAGCGTCTTCAGGGAATTGTCCAGAGAGTCCCAGAATTGAAACGAAACCTTGTCAGACACCGATTTTATGGCTATATTGCCTTTTATTGAGCTCTGTCCGACAGAGGATGCCCCGCCGAGAATATCCCCGCCGACCTCAGTCTGATAGTCCTGTATAACATTGGACTGGCCGATTTCAAATATCTTTGTACCCATGACCCTGACAGTAAGAATGTTGTTTTTGATAGAGTAAAAATAGTCTGCTGAATCAAATATGACATTCAGGGCGGCCTCAACAGTCAGGTTATTAAGAGTCATTGTCACAGGCAATTCCGGATTTACTCCACGTTCCATGACGAGATTCAGGTTGGCAGCCCCGGCAATCGTGTAAAGCACATCCCTCATCGGAGTATTTCTTGCAGATATGGATACAATCTTCGAATGAAGGGGCGAAATCTCTTCTTTTGCAGGCACAAATTCAGGTGTTGTTGATTCAGTCGGCCCTGCCTCAGACGTCCCTGTCTTTTTTTGAGGAGCGATTTTTCCCTCTGCTTTGGAGGAGAAAAAATCCGAAGACCTGGTTTCGTTCCTTGCCGGTGCGCATGACAACAGCGTAAAAAAACAGAATAACAGAAGCAGAAGACAGAAAACATGGGCTTGCACTTTTTTCATTTTATCTTCTCCAGGGATATCCATTTCGATGTCGAATTTTGTAACAGCACTCTGCCGGGTTCGATGTCTGCTACCTTCAGACCGTCAAGTCTGTCCCCCTCCCGTACAATAGCCCCCTTGATTATAGCAACTCGCTTTTTTTCTCCGATCATTACAAATGATAATGAAGGCCCAGCGCTTGTTGCCGCAGACGGGACGAGCGCATCCAGCGCCACAGGCGGATAAGCGCCCCGGCCGGCGTCCGAAGAATTGAACTCCATGGGGCTCTTCAACGCCCCGGAGGGCTGCAGCCGCTGCCGCTGTTTTAGTGAAGCTATATCTGCAGGCATAAACGCCAGCATCTGTCTTTCTCCCTCTGAGAATCCTCCTTTTGCTCCGGTGTCCGACAGACTGCCGAAAGAGATGGAATATGCAGCCAGAGAAAGGACCAATATCAGGGCAAAAGGGGAAATTACAATTATCTTCATCCTGTTATTCATGAGGCCGCGCCTCTGCCGTTACAGGCGATCTCAGGTCCCCTTCCATATTGAGGACAATCTCTCCTTTTGAATCACCCGAGACGGAAAGGTGAGTGATTTTATAAGCAGGCAAAGCGGCAGATTCGATATATCCCATGTAATCCACCAGCATGGCATAGCTCGAAACAGGCACACTGAGTTGAAGGGGAAGAGTTTTATTGCCGTCTTTGTCTGCAAATTGAGTAATAGATATGGAAGCCCCCTTCAGGCGCTCTTTTATCTCATCAAGCCGCCGGAAAAAAGATCTGTCCAGATGAGCTTCCTTCACATTCAGGACAGGATCATCTGTCAGTTGCTTCAGCCAGGCATCCATCCTGACAATATCGTTCCTTGCCTTGTCCTTGTTCAGGCTGATCCTGGTAATAAGCTCAAGCCTGTTATTTTGATAAGCGGTATATTTGTGAAGAAGCAGCATTGACAATACCGCAACAGCCAGGGCAACACCGCTGATCAGATAAACAGAAAAATCATTTCTGAGATAATCATACCGTATCATTATTTTTTACTCTATCTTATCGACGTTTTCATAGTTTATCTTTATCGAAAAACCCATTTTCTCAATATCAAGCGACTTTTCCACAATTTTTGTACCCTCTATTTTTCCCAAAGCATCAACCATTTCCTGAAAGCCGTCCTGGGCGGAAACATATGTATTTGCCTGAACAGATCCGCTGAGGTCGATAAGGAATGTCTCATTTTCCAGCTTGACGTCGACTGCCCTGATCCTGGCAGACTTGATATCCATTTCGCCGAGCCTGATCAATAAGCGTTGAATCGAAGGCTCCCGGCTGTCAAGAAATGCCGCCGCCGGCGCGTATTGCAGGACCTCGACCTTTTTCGAAGAATAGTCACTTAATATCCGGTCAAGCTCCTTATCCTGAACATACGATTTCAAGGAGCTGTTTGCATCCAGAAGTTTTACTGCGTCATAACCTGCTACAGCAAGACATAAGACCGTAAGCGCCACAAAAAACAGCGAGGCATTCTTCAGATAGTTCTTCAGCCTGTAAGTCGCCCTGAATTCCCTGCTGAGGATGTTTGCCTGGCCGGGAGCATAGAAAGACGCAATGGGGATAATGAAATCATTGAAAGTTTCGCTGCTGCAATGGATGAAATCAGGCTTGTACAGACATGCCATCGGAACAGGCGTGGCAGCGCTCAGGCTGCCGGACTCCGACAGATTTCCTATAAGCAGAATCAGCTTTGGGCTCAGCCTCAGCGTCTGAAGACAATAACTTATCGTCATGTTAATGTCCTGCAGGTCCAGGTCTGATATATCACGCGTCAATGACTTGAACTCCCGTACAAAAGAGAGAGAATCTTTTTTGAAAAGGAAGGCGCTTTTTTCAGTCTCTGTGCCTGACACCCCGATGACTGTTTCGTCCCCAAAAAAAGTTGCCGGTCCTGATTTTGAATCAGCTGTCTGTTTCAACAATGCTGCGACCGAAAAAAAAGAAGGATATAAAGCCTTCACCATTTTGCCTTTATCATAAAACCGGCCTGCAATTTTTTTTATATGGTCATTTCTGACCGCATAATAAAACACTTCCTGTATTTTTTTGTTATCAACAATCCGCTCTCCGAGAGGGAAATAGATGAATGAAAAATCCTCAACCCCGACGGTTTTTCTTATTTCAGACTCTAAAATGCGGGCGAGATAACCTGCCTTGACAACAGGTACGGTCACGACAGCATGGTAGGAATCCCTGAAGCTGCAGCTTACGAGAAACTCCTGCGCGGTCTCCTTTTTCAGATAGTCATCGAACTGGTCATCAGGGATTATTTCAGTTTTATCCGCGAAGAGCCTGTTCCCCTTTGAAGAGAAACGGACAATTCTAACGATACTTTCCTCAAAGCTGACCGCAACTCTCTTAGTCAAATACACACTCCTCCGCATGAAACAGGAATGACTTCAAAAGAATCAGTAATTTACGACTTTTTGATGCCTTCTCTGGCCATCGCGATCTTCCCGGTGCGGACGAATTCCTTTATCCCCATGGGTCTCAGCAGCTCCACGATCGCTTCTATCTTTTTTTCCTCGCCCGTCACCTCAATCGTGTATGTCTTGGCGCCGGAGTCAACAATCCTGCCGCGAAAGATTTCAGCGATCCTTAAGACCTCTGCCTTGTCTTCCTGGCGCGGGGAGACTTTGATCATTACCATCTCGCGCTCGACATGATCGAGTTCCGTCATGTCAATGACCTTGATGACGTCTATAAGCTTGTTGAGCTGTTTGGTGATCTGTTCGATAATCCAGTCATCGCCGACTGTTACGATCGTCATGACCGAAATATTGGCGTCAGTAGTTTCGCCGACGGAAAGACTTTCTATGTTGTATCCTCTGCCGCTGAATAGTCCTGATATGCGGGAAAGAACGCCGAATTTGTTTTCAACTAAAACGGATATGGTATGTCTCATGGCTCTCCTCTTGTCCTGTTATTATTTCACGGCCTTGAGTTTTTTTTCAGGCTTCTTTTTTTCTTCAGGGAAAAGCATCTGGTCGATTGCTGCGCCTGCCGGCACCATTGGGTAGACCTTCTCGGTCCAGTCGATGACAAAGTCCATAAAGACCGTCCTTTTAATACGAAAGGCCTCCTTCAGCACCGGCTCTACCTCAGACTTTTTAGTTGCCCTCAGACCGACGGCATTATAGGCCTCAGCCAGCTTGACAAAGTCGGGAATTATCTCGTCGAGTTTTGTGTGAGAGTACCTCTCATGGAAGAAGAGCTCCTGCCACTGCCTGACCATGCCGAGGAACCTGTTGTTCAAAATCGCCACCTTTACCGGCAGTTTATTTATGACTGCCGTAGCAAGCTCCTGTATATTCATCTGTATGCTTCCATCTCCGGCTATATCGATGACCAGCTTGTCAGGGAAGGCCAGCTGGGCCCCGATAGCGGCAGGGAATCCGTAACCCATCGTACCGAGGCCCCCGGAGGAAAGCCATGTTCTGGGCTTGTCATATTTAAAAAACTGCGCGGCCCACATCTGGTTCTGGCCTACTTCTGTGGCAATGATCGCATTGCCGCCGGTCAGTTCGTAAATCTTCTCTATAACATACTGGGGTTTGATGATATCTGCATCCCGGTCATAAGTCATGGGCCGCTCTTTTTTCCATGCCTCAAGCTGCTTTGACCATGCCTTTCTTACCTCAGACCATTGCTCCTTCACTTCTTCACGGATGACCTTGTTCATGACAGTGAGGACCCTTTTTACGTCGCCGACGATAGGCACATCAACACGCACGTTTTTCCTGATGGACGTTGGATCGATATCTATATGAATGATTCTCGCATTAGGGGCAAAAGCATCAATCTTCCCAGTGACCCTGTCATCGAACCGCATGCCTATTGCAATAAGAAGGTCCGCGTCCTGTACGGCCTTGTTCGCATAATAGGTACCGTGCATGCCGAGCATACCAAGGGATAGCTTATGAGATCCCGGGAATCCGCCAAGCCCCATGAGCGTCATGGTTACAGGTACGTCTGTCAGTTCTGCAAGCTCTCTCAGCTCCTTTGACGCCCCGGAAGCAATGACGCCGCCGCCTGCGATGATCAGCGGCTTCTTTGCCTTTGAAATCATATGCGCGGCCTGGTTTATCATGTGCCTGTTGCCTTCATATGTCGGGTTGTAGCTCCTGAGCTTTATCTGCTCAGGCCAGATAAATTCAGCCTTGCTCGTTGTGACATCTTTAGGAAGGTCCACGAGCACGGGACCAGGGCGGCCGGTGGTTGCGATATGGAAGGCCTCCTTAATGGTCCTGGCAAGCTCACTGACATCTTTTATCAGAAAATTGTATTTTGTGCATGGTCTTGTTATGCCTACTATATCAGCTTCCTGGAATGCATCGTTGCCGATAAGCATGGTGGGTACCTGTCCGGATATGACAACAAGAGGGATTGAATCCATGGCCGCAGTAGCAATACCTGTGACAGTATTTGTTGCGCCGGGGCCGGAAGTCACAAGAGCCACTCCTGCCTTGCCGGTTGCGCGCGCATAGCCGTCGGCAGCATGAACAGCCCCCTGCTCATGCCTGGTCAAAATAAGTTGCAGTTCTTTCTCATCGTGAAGAAAGTCGAAGATATTCAGCACAACACCGCCGGGATATCCGAAAATATGCCTGACGCCTTCTTTTTTTAGAGATTCTATTAAGATTTCTGAACCTGATATTTTCATCTTTTCACCACTCCCCGGTCAGATTAGAAAGCGCTGACCAATCATGAAATTTCCGATATTGTATCATATAAAACCCTGTTTTCTTCAATGAATTACACTTGACGACCTTGAGTAAAATTAACGAACTCGTAAGAAGTCGAAAAACGAGACGGGTTTGTAAAAAGCTCCGGAGGCAAGGCGCGCAAGGTTCGACAGGCTCACCATGACAGTCGAAGAGCCTGCCTGAGCGAGTCGAAGGGAGTTTTGAAGCGCAACGCAGCATACGGACTTTTTACGAAGCCGTCACACTTAGCGCATTACCGCGCCTTCCCCTGCGGAGCTCACAAGTCTGGCGTATCGCGAGAGATATCCCGTGGTGATTTTGGGTGAAGGTTTTTTCCAGGATTTCATCCTGCCCTGAATTTCCTGATCGCTGAGCCTGACGTCTATCCTGCGGCCTGCGATATCGATGCAGATCCGATCGCCGTTTTTAAGGACAGCGAACGCCCCGCCTTCCATGGCCTCAGGTGAGACATGACCGATACATGGGCCCCTCGTGCCTCCCGAGAACCTGCCGTCAGTAATGAGCGCGACTGACTCGCTCAAGCCCATCCCTGCGATCGCGGCAGTAGGAGCCAGCATTTCTCTCATTCCCGGCCCTCCCTTCGGACCCTCGTATCTTATAACCACAACATGTCCGGCACGGACCTTATTGCCGAGGATCGCCTTCATCGCAGTCTCCTCCGAGTCGAACACAATTGCCTCGCCTTCGAACTGCATCATGTTCAGGCTCACGGCCGATTGTTTCACAACAGCCCCGCCAGGCGCAAGATTGCCCTTCAGTATCGCAATGCTGCCTTCTTTGTGGTGTGCCTTGTCAAGGGGACGGATCACGTCACTGTCAAGGATTTCCGCAGCGTCCGCGATCTGGTGAATAGTCCTGCCGCTCACTGTAATCGTGTTGTTCAGCCTCTTCCTGAGCCGTTTAAGCACTGCCGGTATTCCCCCGGCATAATCAAGGTCTTCCATATAATTCTTTCCTCCCGGCAGCATATCAGTAATATGCGGGGTCTTCTTCGAAAGCCTGTCGAAAATTTCAAGAGGCAGCTTCAGGCCCGCATCGTGTGCGATTGCCGGGATATGGAGAACTGTATTGGTTGAGCCGCCGAGCGCGAGATCCACAGTAATAGCATTTTCAAAGGCCTTCATTGTCATGATTTTCCTTGGCGTTATATTGTTGTTGACCAACTCCACAAGCCGCCGGCCGCTTTCAAAGGCAAGTCTCCTCTTCTTCGCGGAAACAGCCAGCGCGGTGGCACAACCCTCGAGGCTCATGCCGAGAGCCTCGGCAATACATGCCATAGTGTTGGCAGTATACATGCCCTGGCATGAGCCGGCTCCGGGGCAGGCGCACATTTCGAGCATGTCGAGTTCAGGCTTCCTGATGAGACCTTTTCTGAATTTTCCAACAGCCTCGAACGTATCACTCGTAAGGTTCAATCTCCTGCCCTTGTAATGGCCTGCAAACATAGGACCGGCAGTCACCACGATAGCGGGTATATCGAGTCTCCCTGCCGCCATGAGCATGCCCGGCGTTATTTTATCGCAATTCGTCAGCAGCACCAGACCATCAAGCTGGTGAGCAGAGGCGACCGTTTCGACCATATCTGCAATAAGTTCGCGCGAGGCAAGAGAATAATGCATTCCGCTATGGCCCATTGCAATACCGTCACAAATACCCGGGATCCCAAAGAAGAAAGGGTACCCTCCGCCTGAATGCACACCTTTCTCTATAAAGCGCTCAAGATCTCTCATGCCGGAGTGACCGGGGATGAGGTCTGTAAAACTCGTAGCAACGCCGATAAACGGCTTGGACATTTCAGTCTTCGGGATGCCGGTAGCATACAGCAGCGCCCTGTGCGGCACCCGTTCAACACCTTTTTTGATGATATCGCTTTTCATGGAACATACCTGCCTTTTCTGCTTATTTTTGCCCGGCTCTTACAAAAAAACCATAACGCTTTCGTAAAAAAGGCAGGAAAACGCTGAATAAATAGCTTTTCTCCTGCCCCGTAAAAATGAAGTTCTGATTATCTAAATATCAGGATTGAACTTTCTGAAGTCCCTGATCATCTCAGCCATTTTATCCTTGAGAAAGAGTTTCTGTTTCTGCATCTTTTTCCTCTCTATTTCTTCTTCAGGTGTCAGATAGACCTTCCTGTCGACCTCTACAAGCAACCCGTCAAGACTGTGATGCTCATTGTGAATTTTTCTGAAATCTTCGCTGTCCTGTTTCAGTTTTTCAATGATCTCCTGTTCTTTCACCGATTTCTCCTCCTATTTTTCTATTATTTTGACGGTCATCTCTATCCTCTCATTCGGATTGTCTCCCGCGTCTCTCGGCTGGCTTACGATCTTGTCGGCAACCTCCATACCCGATACGACTTCTCCGAATACCGTGTACTGCCGGTCAAGAAAAGGCGCATCCTGAACGCAGATGAAGAATTGTGAACCTGCGCTGTCCGGATGACCCGATCGGGCCATGGACAGAATGCCGCGCTTATGCGGCTTATCATTGAACTCAGCCTTGAGCTGGTATCCTGGCCCACCTGTGCCGTGCTGCGATTTGTTCGCTTCCCTGGAATTCGGATCTCCGCCCTGAATCATAAACCCTGGAATGACCCGATGAAAAATTGTTTTGTCATAAAAACCCTTTTTCGACAGCTCAATAAAATTGTTGACATGACCAGGCGCAACGTCAGGGAAAAACTTCAACTCAATGGCGCCGAACTTCGTCTCGATTATGGCCCGTGTTTCCGACATCTTTTTGGTCTCCTCTTTCGTGAATGTTTTTAATTTTACCTCAGCAGATGCTGCTGCCGCGTATATACAGATACAAAAAGCAAGGCACAACTTCAGGATTATTTTCATGACGGATGAGCGTTTTCGGTACGATCGTAAGTATTGACCCTGCTCAGGCCCCTGAATAAATTATATTGCGAAGGGGTTTGAGGAATGTCGGCTCCGAATGTAACGCTATGGT
This sequence comes from Thermodesulfovibrionales bacterium, assembly GCA_020056455.1. Classification (GTDB taxonomy): domain Bacteria; phylum Nitrospirota; class Thermodesulfovibrionia; order Thermodesulfovibrionales; family UBA6898; genus UBA6898. Next base: position 4,248 of record JAGVHR010000128.1, on the reverse strand, counting down.
TCATATGCCAGTAATTGTATCTCATTCAGATAGATTCCTCAATAATCTTTTCAGCAAGCTTTGCAGAATTCCCAATGCAGTCGTTCAGGCTGATGCCTCTGTAGGCATTGCCTGTCAGAAACAGGCCTTTATGCCTTGCAAGAAGAGCATCCATATTCTCCAGACGCCCAATATGCCCGAGCGTATACTGAGGGATCGCCATCTCGTGCCTGTAGATCCTCACGAAATCAGGGGCGGACTTTATGCCGATTATATCTGAAAGCTCATTTCTGATCATATCTATCAGAGCTGAATCCTTCTGCAGTGCAAGGTCAGAGGCGCGAGCTCCTCCAACCATGCTCCTCAGGAGAGCATACCCCTCGGGCGCTCTGCCTTGAAAAATGCTTGAGTCATAGAGAGTGCCCAGGATAGTTCTCTTTTCCCTGGAAGGGATGAGATAGCCGAAGGCATTCAGGTCTCCACTGATTTTTTCCTTTTTGTAGCCAAAGCAGGCCACGGAAACAGAAGGATAGGGAATTCCGGACAGAAGGCCTGAAAGTTTTTTATCAAGATTCTTCACGATCTCTGCGGCTGCATAGGCAGGAGACGCAAGGACAACATTGGCTGCCTCAAACGAGGAACCATCGGCAAAGTGCAGTACGTATCCCCTGGTTCTGACTTCAAGGGACAAGGCCCTGTATCCCAGACGTATCCTGTTGCCCAGAACGTCGTTGAGCGTCTGTATGAGTGAACCCATGCCGTTTTGGAAGGACGTCAGGGTGCCGCCGGGACCAGCACCGACTTTCTCTTTGGAGCCCTGTTTTTTTTGTTCTTTCCTGAGCTTCAGCATGCCTTTGATCAGCCCGCCGTATTTCTTTTCGAGTTCATATATCCTGGGGAAGCAAGCCCTGAGACTCAGGGACTCAGGATTGCCTGCATAAATACCCGAGGCCATAGGATCAATCAGTTTTTCATAGGCCTCGGCTCCGAGCCTCCTGCGGGCAAATCCGGCAAGAGACTCATCTTCCATGGCCTTTCCCTGTATCAAAGGCTCTGCCATGATTCTGAGTTTGCCCCGAAAGCTCAGGAGCGTTGAAGCAATAAATGCGGCCGGAGACTCAGGAAGCCTGTGCAGTACACCCCCGGAAAAGATGAAGCGCTTTCTTGCAGCGTCAGCGCTTCTTAGCGGCTCAAGGGAGAGTTTTTTCGAGAGTTCCAGGGTTTTTGGTCTGTTATCAAGAAACCCGTTGACGCCCCATTCGCAGAGAAAACCCTCTGCCTTGTCCGTCCAGATCTTTCCGCCCGGTCTCTTTTGAGATTCGAAAACCGTAATATCCAGAGACGGGTCTTTTTCAAGGAGATAATACGCAAGTGAAAGGCCTGATATGCCTCCTCCTATTATTGCTATTGCCGCCATACAGCCTCCTTTGTTTCTCTAAGGACGATATCACAGAGCGCAGAAATAAATGTACCGGAAAGGTTCAACGATTCAACCCTCTCAAGTCTTATTCCAAGCCCGGCAGCCATTGTTTTGTACAATATGTCGATTTCATAAAGAGTTTCAATGTGATCGGAGACAAAGCTGACCGGAACAACAAGAAGATTTTTGACGCCTTTTTCCGACAACTCTCTGAGAATATGTTCTGTCGACGGCTCGAGCCATGCAACAGGGCCGCTTTTTGACTGATAAGAAAGAGACCATGGCACGTTAATTTTCGCGGTCACGGCCTGGATGGTTGCCATTATATGGTCAACATAGGGGTCCCCCTCCAGAACGAATTTTTTCGGAAGGCTGTGCGCGCTGAAGAGTATATGGACTTCATCCTGATGCACGCCGGAAGAGGGGGATGACGACCGGAAGGCCAGCAGGCCTTTGGTGATATTTTCAACCAATGCCTGAATGTACAGAGGATGATCGTGCCAGGATTCGACTGCCCGGATTTTTATCCCTGGATAACCGGTCATGACCCTGCGCAGATCTGAAAGCGAAGAGCCTGTCGTTGCCGCTGAATAATGAGGATACAGGCTCAGGGCAATAAGTTTTTCGATGCCCTGGCCATGGATATCTTTTACTGCATCCTCAACAAAGGGGTGCCAGTATCTCATGCCGACGAAAACTTTGAAGATCTCATCCCGGCTCCCGGTTGCAGTCTCCTCAGCAAGTCGTTGTTCGAGAGCTTTGGACTGAAGAAACGTCATATTGTTGATCGGTGAGCTCCCTCCTATAATTTCATATGTTCTTCTGGTTTTACGGGCCCTGAGAGACGATATCATAAAGGCCAGGGGCCTCTGAAGAACAGCAGGCCCGAGCCTGATGATCTGTCGGTCTGAAAAGAGGTTGAAGAGAAAGGGTTTTACAGCTGCCGGAGAGTCAGGGCCTCCAAGGTTTAATAGTAGAACTCCTGTTGGAATTATTCTGTCTGCCCTCAAGCTCAGTCCTGATATCCTTCGTATATTTTTTTGAATTCCCCTGCGTTGCTGATGAAGGCTTCAAGGATCCTGGGATCAAAGTGTTCGGGTTTTGTCCTGCCGTCGCCCTTTACGATGATATCATAGACCTGTTCATGGCTTAATTGAGGCTTATAGGGCCGCTTGGAGCGCAGGGAATCATATTGGTCTACGATATTCATGATCCTGCCCATAAGAGGTATGTCCTCACCCTTCAGTCCCTTCGGATAGCCTGTGCCGTCCCAGCGCTCATGATGAGTGAGGGCAACGACCTCTGCGGCGACAAGGAATTCGGAAGACGAACCGGCCAGGATCCTGCCGCCGATAGTCGTATGTGATTTGATAACTTCGAATTCCTCCGGTGAAAGCTTCCCGGGCTTCAGAAGGATACTGTCAGGAATCCCGATCTTGCCGATATCATGCATCGGGCTTGCATAGAAGATAGTCTCTATGAAATCATCGGATTGGCCGAGTTCGCCGGAGAGAGTCTTGCAGTAATAGCTGATGCGCTTGATATGCGTCGCAGTATCCTCGTCCCTCAGTTCTGCCGCGAGCGTCAGACGATAGATGGTTTCAATATAACTGTTTTTGATTTCCTGATGCGCTGCCTCGATTTCGTCCATGGTAGCCTGGAGTTCATAGGTCCTTTTCCGGACCTCCTGTTCGAGTGACTGGTTATGCCTGACCATGAAATCTTCATATTCCTTTACCTTAAGGAGATTTCTGACCCTTAGTATCAGTTCCACCCTGTCGATAGGCTTGGTAAGAAATTCATTCGCAGACACATCAAGTCCTCTCAGCTTTGATTCTCTGTCGCTCAGAGCGGTGACGATGACAACAGGGATGTTTATTGATTCAGGATCGTTCTTGATAAGACTGCACGCCTCGTAGCCGTCCATGTCAGGCATCATGATGTCGAGAAGCACGAGGTCAGGCCGCAAGGTTTTCACCTTCTCTACAGCTTCACGACCGTTCACTGCGATTACGGTATCATAGCCCTCGGCCTTAAGCAAAGAGCAGAGAAGTCTGACGTTCTGCTCTTCATCATCCACAACGAGTATCTTTTTCATTTCCTGCATTGAACTCTCCCCTGAGATTGATGAGATCTGAATTAAAGCCTATCATGTCAGACGCTTTGAGGCAATATTAAAATAAACCGGTTGCCCTCATCGCCGCTCTCTGCGCAGAGCGGGGCCGACAGGCCTTCCGCCCATATCCTGCCGCCGTGCAGTTCAACAAACCTTCTGCAAAGGAGCAGACTTACATTGTCCTGTTTCCTGTCGACTGTTGTGTCGAATTGCCTGTAGGGCTCAAAAAACCGCAAACGTTCTTCTTCGTTTATGCGCGGACGGGTATCGTCTATCGATATTCGGATGCAGTCAGGCCCGGTGAGATTACCTCCTTTGTCCTGAAGTCCGGAAAGGGGCCACGATATTTTTTCTGTCCGAAGGCAGATCAGGCCGCCGTCAGGAGTGGCCTTAATGGAATCGGTGAGCAGGCTTATAAGCGCCTGTTTGATTTTTTTTTCATCAAGGGACGCCATTTTGGCATTCTCTGCTATATCTGTAGTTATTCTTAGCCGGTGCTTTTTTGCTTTTTCCCTGAAGATATAGACAGCATTGTTGATTATGTCGCTTACATTGCATATGGCATAATCAAGTTCCATGCTTCCGCTTTCCATCTTGCTCAAATCAAGGACCTCGTCGATAAGCTTCAGCAGTTTTATGCCGCCCTGATAAATATAATCCAGATATTCCTTATGATCAGACCGCAGTTCTCCGTATATGCCCTGGGACAGGGCCTCGGAAAAGCCGATGATGG
>JAGVHR010000099.1 GCA_020056455.1 Thermodesulfovibrionales bacterium | reverse complement strand
CAGGAGATCATCGACTTTCTCAAGGACCCCAACAAGTTTACAAAACTCGGCGGCAAGATTCCTAAAGGAGTTCTTCTTGTGGGCTCTCCGGGCACAGGAAAGACCCTTCTTGCCAAGGCAATCGCAGGCGAGGCCGGCGTGCCCTTCTTCAGTATCAGCGGCTCTGACTTTGTCGAAATGTTTGTCGGAGTAGGAGCTTCACGTGTTCGTGATCTGTTTGAACAGGCAAAGAAAAGCGCACCCTGCATTATCTTTATCGACGAGATCGATGCCGTAGGCCGCCACAGAGGAGCGGGCCTCGGAGGAGGTCATGATGAGAGGGAACAGACCCTCAATCAGCTTCTTGTAGAGATGGATGGGTTTGAAGGCAATGAAGGCATCATAATAATTGCCGCGACCAACAGGCCTGATGTCCTTGACCCTGCGCTTTTGAGACCGGGCAGGTTCGACAGGCAGGTTGTTGTCTCTCATCCGGACGTCAAGGGAAGGCTCGAAATCCTGAAGGTACATACGAGAAAGATACCCTTGGGCCAAAATGTTGATCTTGAAAAAATAGCAAGGGGCACCCCGGGATTCTCCGGAGCTGATCTGGCGAACCTCGTAAATGAGGCTGCGCTGCTTGCAGCCAGAGTGTCAAAGACCACGGTTGAAAACGATGACTTTGAGTCTGCAAAGGACAAGGTGCTCATGGGTGTTGAGAGAAAGAGCATGATCATCAGCGAAGAAGAAAAAAGAAACACAGCCTACCATGAAGCCGGCCACGCGCTTGTCGCAAAGCTCACGCCCGGCACTGACCCTCTGCATAAAGTCAGCATCATCCCTCGCGGAAGGGCGCTCGGCATTACCCAGCAGCTGCCCATGGACGACAAATATACCTATTCAAAGGACTTTCTCATGAAACGCCTCCATGTCCTGTTAGGCGGAAGGGCTGCAGAAGCGCTGGTGCTGCACCAGATGACAACCGGGGCAGGCAATGACATTGAACGCGCAACAGACCTTGCGCGCAAGATGGTCACCTCGTGGGGTATGAGCGATAAGATCGGACCTGTTACCTTTGGCAAAAAAGAGGAACATATCTTCCTCGGCAGGGAAATCTCGCAGCATAAGGACTACAGCGAAAAGACAGCGGTCGATATTGACGAAGAAGTGAAACGCCTCGTAACTGAGGCCTATGAGGCATCCAAAAACCTTCTTGAGAAAAACCTTGATATGCTTGAGGTCTTTGCAAAGGCCCTTCTCGAAAAAGAAACAATGGACGGCGCTGAGATCGAACAGATGATTCACAGGTTCGGGTCCGGAGAAACCGTTAACGCATGATAAATGTCCTTGCAAGCTGCTTTATACTGCTGATCAGTCTGATGTGCTTTTCCGGCGCAGACGCCGAGATCATTACAGCAAGCGGTTGTTCGGTCAGTATGAGCGGCTATTTGACGGGCTTTGCCAGGGAATATGAGAAACGCACCGGCGTCAGGGTCCTCGTCAGAGGCAGCGGAAGCATAGCAGGTATGGAAGACCTGAAAAGCAGAAGGGTGGATTTTGCCGCATCCTGCAGGAAGAAATTCCCGGCCGATCCTGCTGACATTGAATTCATCCAGGTGGCCTGGGACGCGATGGTCTTTATAGTTCATACGTCCAACCCTCTTGAGAACATATCCATTGATCAGGCCATGGACATTCTATCCGGCCGGACAACGAACTGGAAACAATTAAACGGAAAAGATCTGCCTGTAAAAATCTTTGCCTCAGAGCCAGGCCAGGGCCTAAGCGGAATTGAGCACAATGTAAAAGAAATGCTTTTCAACGGCAGGGAGGCGCCGCGTCTCAGGAATAAAATACCTCTTGCCTCATCCGGTATTGTTGAGCAGATCATTGAAAAGACACCTGAGGGATTTGCCGTCTCGGGTTTTTCGAGCGCCAGATACCGCAGTGTTAAAATGCTGAAGCTCAATAACGTCAGGCCTTCGCGGGATAATATTTCAAGCAATAAATATCCGTTCAAAAGACCTCTTTTTTTGCTTGTTCCCATAGACCCAAAACCTGAGGTCAGGAAATTTGTCGCGTTCGCGCTGAGCACAGACGGGCAAAAATTAATTGGTTCATTAGGCGCTGTATCCCTGATGGATGAAAAATGAGACTTACTTTGTTTTAATGAAGACACCCTTACAGGTAAAGGTTTCGGTTTTTATAGCGTTAATTATCGCTGTAAGCAGCCTTGTGCCCACCTTCTTTTTCAACTCTGCACTGAATAAAAATCTTGATCGCGAACTTATTGCAAGAGGTGAAACTCTGGGCTATTCTCTTTCAAGGGCTGCGGTTGAAGGGATTTCAACTGAAAACCTTGATCTTATCAGAAGCGCCGGATTTATCGTGCAGGCAGAAGGAGTGGAATTATCGCAGGTATTTTCAACAGTATGGAACGCCATAGACGCCTACCCCTTTGAACGACTCAGCGAACATCCTCATCCTGATGCTCTGAATCATTTCAAGACATCGAATGCTCCCTTTCTGATAAGGACGGATAAGCATTATGAGTTTTATAATCCTGTAATATACCGGCCGGACAATACATCTGCTGAACTGCTTTTCGGTTATACAAGAATAAGCTTGTCCTCCGGCAATATCCGGAAGGCTGCCGGCAATGTCATAGCCGTCAACATTCTCATTTCAGTCCTGATAACTATTATCGCCGTATTTGCAGTCAATTACATCATAAACCGTTTTGTGCTTAAGCCTATTGTCAGCCTCCATAACTCTATGCGGAAACTAAAGGACGGACTTCCCCCCGACACCCTTCCCGTCAGTCCTCAGGGCGAGATCGGCGAGCTTATTGAAAAGTTTACCGAAATGAGCGCAGCCGTCAGAGACAAGGAGGAGAAGCTGGTTGCGTCCCAACAGAAGCTGACATCTCTTTTTGACAGAGTCGGACATGCCATATTCACGACTGATAACAATTGCAATATCATACGGACCAACAAAAGGTTCGAGGAAATGTTCGGAAAATATCCGGCAAATATCTGCGACATATCATCATCCGGTATTGAAGCGCTGAATTATGTCAGGCAGGGCTCGCCAGGCGCCATAATTAACAAAGAGGAGAAGGTCATAAATATAAACGGAGCTGAACTCCTGATCATGATATCTCTGTATCCTGAGATGGAGCAGACCGGATCTTTCAGCGGCTTTGACGGCTATATCATAGATATTACGGAAAAGAAGAGACTTGAAGAGGAACTACTCCAGTCACAAAAAATGGAGGCTATCGGGACCCTTGCAGGCGGCATAGCTCATGATTTCAACAACATGCTTCAGATCATACTCGGCTATGCGTCTTTCCTGAAACTGAACCTTTCTGAAAACGACCCCATGTATCCTCCGATCATCAGTATCGAGCGCTCTGCAAACAGAGCAGCTGACCTTACAAAACAGCTTCTTGGGTTTGCAAGAGGAGGGAAATATATTGTCTCCTCCGTTAATCTCAACGAGGTCGTCAATACCATAATCAGGATAGTTTCAAGGACCTTTGACAAGGCCATAGAAATCAAGACGGATTTGTGGCCCGGTCTCCGGCTCATAGAGGCTGACCAGAGCCAGCTTGAGCAGGTGCTGATGAATCTCTGCATTAACGCAAGAGATGCCATGCCCGGAGGCGGCGTGCTGAAGATCGATACCTTCAATTTCGAAGGCCGTCCGGTCCACGAAGCCGGACCAGGCAAGTGGTCTGTTGTCAGGATCACTGACACAGGTGCAGGCATAGACAGAAACATCATAAATCGTATTTTTGAGCCTTTCTTCACGACAAAGGAAACAGGCAAAGGTACTGGTATCGGTCTTGCCATGGTTTACGGAGTTATAAAAAATCATGGCGGCCACATAACCGTCGAATCAGAGACCGGCAAAGGTTCTGTGTTTACAATATATCTGCCTGCGGCTGAAAAACAAAAAGAGGCGGTAACTGTTGAGTCAAAATCCATTGATTATGGCAAGGGGCTGATTCTGGTTGTTGATGATGAGGAAATTGTACGCGACATATGCAGGACTATCCTCGAAACTACGGGTTATGATGTTATTGAAGCGCCTGACGGGATCGCGGCAGTTGAACTGTACAGTCAGAAAAAGGATTCGATTGTCGCGGTTATTCTTGATATGGTAATGCCGAAGATGAACGGTAAAGAGACGTTTCTCAAATTGAAGGAGATTAACCCCGAGGTCAGAGTGCTTCTGTCTTCCGGCTTCACCATCGACGAGACAGCAAGGGAGATACTCGGGGCAGGCGCAGGCGGGTTCATTCAAAAACCATATAATATCTCCAAATTCTCAAAAGCCCTCTCCGAGCTTCTTGCGCGAAGCTGACAATAGGGCTGATGATGAAAATTGCATGGTCTGATTTCTGTCTTGACTTCGATAAAAAGACTTATGTCATGGGCATCCTCAACGTCACGCCTGATTCATTTTCCGACGGAGGCATATATCTGGACAAGGCAAGGGCTGTTGATCGCGCAATAAAAATGATGGACGATGGAGCCGACATCATAGATATCGGCGGTGAATCCACAAGACCGGGTTCCAGGCCCCTGACAGATGAAGAAGAAATCCGGCGCACAGTCCCGGTGATTGAAGCGCTCTCCGGCAGGCTCAACGTTCCTTTGTCCATCGACACATACAAGGCCCGGGTTGCCGCCAGGGCCCTCGCTGCAGGCGCATCCATTGTCAACGACATCAGCGGCCTGAGGTTCGACCCTGAAATGCCTGGGGTCGTTGCCCGGCATAATATTCCGGTAGTGTTAATGCATATCAAAGGCAGACCTATGGATATGCAGCAAAACCCATCTTATGAGGCTCTCATACCTGAGATCATGGACTATTTCAGGATCAGCGTCAGACTTGCAAAGAAGTTCGGAATTTCCGAAAAAATGATCATACTTGATCCAGGCCTTGGCTTCGGCAAGACCTTTGACCATAATCTTGAAATACTTAACAATCTCGAACAGATCGCCCTTCTCGGAAAGCCGCTCCTTATCGGGCCTTCCCGGAAGGCCTTCCTCGGGAAAATCCTAAACAATGCCCCTGTTCAGGAGAGACTGGAAGGAACAGCCGCGGCTGTAGCAGTTTCAGTAATGAAAGGCGCCAGCATCGTCCGGGTCCATGATGTAAAAGAGATGGCAAAGGTTGTAAGGGTGGTTGACGCAATCAAAAAGGAAAGGGTGTCATAAAACTTCGTTGCAGAAGTCATACGTCTTAAGCAAACCTATTTTCGAGGATGTTCCTTCCTGTAATCCGAAGGCTGCTGTTTCAACCCGTCCTTTCCCCATATGCCAAGTTTATTCTCCCTGGCCACGACATAAGCTGTCCTGAGACGGTCCACGTGCTTTACATTGGGCGGAAACGTATACAGTGTTGCAAAGCCGTTTCTTGTCATCTCCTCATTAATCATCTTTCCCTGCCTGGTCCATAAATAAGCGAGAACACGTCCATATTTGTCGCGCCTTTCAATATCATATTCAATAACCAATTGCCAGCCGGAAGCTGCGATTACTGATTCGAGGAATTTTCTGGATCTTCTGCCCCAGGGCTTCTGCGTAATTTCAGGCGCATCAATGCCGATAAGCCTGATATGCTGACGAACGCCCTGTAAAACCGCGCCAACAGTATCGCCGT
>JAGVHR010000213.1 GCA_020056455.1 Thermodesulfovibrionales bacterium | reverse complement strand
GGTTGAACTCTCCCCGGAGATTAAGGAATGGATTCTTGATCGGCACTACAAGCCCGCATATGGGGCCCGCCCAATGAGAAGGGCGATTCAGAAGGAAATCGAGGACCCACTGGCTGAAGAGATTCTTAGGGGTAACTTCAAAGGCGCCCACAAGATAAAGGTCTTGTTTGAGGGCGGCACAGCTGTTTTTGTGGTCGCTGATGAAACCCCTGTGCTCTCCGGAGTTAATTAAGGAAGTGTTTGCTTTTCTGCTAAACAATCGCCTGTTGCGGACGGCCTGCCACCTCACAGTGATCCTCATATTTCTCACTTCCTGTGTTGAAAAAAAAGAGGAATTAGGTGAAGGTCTGAGCGCCCCGGAGCTCGTAGTCACTGATGTAAGTTCCGGGCAGAAGATAGATGTTTCTCAGTTTAAGGGAAAAGTCATCTTTATTAATTTCTGGGCATCATGGTGTATGCCCTGCAGAGAAGAAATGCCGTCGATTGAATCATTGTACAGAGAGTTGATCAATACTGATAAATTCACTATGGTTACCATTCTATATAAGGACGACTCAATGGGCGCCTCTGAATATATGAGAACAGGCGGATATACATTCCCTGTGTATGCGGACAGTGACGGCATATCTGCAAAAAAATACGGTGTTACAGGGGTGCCGGAGACCTATCTGGTCGATAAGAAGGGAACTCTCAGAAAGAGGGTCATTGGAGCTGCCGACTGGAGTTCACCTGATGCAAGAGCGTATATCAACACCTTGATTTCTGAATAATGGGCATCCCCCATCCTCCTGAAAAATCACTCCTCTTCATAGCTGTTCTCTATTCAAAAAAAGAAATCTTTAATGTCGTAGTTCCGATGCTTTCAGCGCGGTCTGGAGAAATTCTGTTCATAAGTCCGGAATCCTCCTGGGACCATTCCCAGTACTATGACAAAGAACTGGGGAAGCCTGTTTACAGGAGGTTTATATTTTTCAAGACACTCTTTGCACCTGAGACCCTTCCGGACAAGAAACTGGAAACAAACGCTATTGAACGTGTCTATTCTCAAAACGGAAAGCGAATGATCAATCTTGACCCGGGCTATATCATGCTCTCCAGGGTTGTTCTTGCATCAGCAAAGGACTATTCACACAGAATCTACCTTGGCAAAGGGATCTATGGAGAACTGGCGCTATATTACGAGGGCAACAGCTTCAATCCCCTTCCCTACACCTATCAAGACTACAGGGACCGGAGATGTCTTGAAGTATTTGAAAAGGCAAGGAAGGAACTGAAACGACTGAAAGCAGATTCTAAACAACTACCAGGTTGTCCCTGTGGATCGCTTCGTCGGAATATTTAAACCCTAAGATATTCTCAATTTCATGCGTCTTCCTGCCCATTATTTTTCTGATATCAGATGACGAATAGTTGATAAGACCCTTCGCAATAATCTTGCCCTCAGTGTTAAGACAATAGACCGGATCTCCGACTTCGAAGTTTCCTTCGACTGCGATGATCCCTGACGGCAATAGACTTTTGCCTCCGTCTTTGATGGCATTGACAGCTCCGTCATCAAGTGTAACGTTTCCTTTTGACCTGCTGCTATACGCTATCCAGCCCTTTCTCAAAGAGATTCGCCCTTTACGGGGCCTGAAAAAAGTCCCGCAATGCTGTCCCCTTACTGTGGCAACCAGTATTCCAGGCTTTCTTCCATTTATAATGTTTACGGCAATACCATGTGAGGTAGCCTTTTTCGCTGCAAGTATTTTAGAATACATTCCCCCTGTGCCTACCCCGCTTCGTGATTCTCCAGCTATTTGTTCAATATCAGGTGTTATATCTTCAACATATGAAATAAGTTCAGCATGCGGATTATTTCCTGGGTCATCATCATACAGGCCATCAACATCCGACAGGATAAACAGATGGTCAGCCTCAATAATCATCGCAACCAGGGCTGCAAGATTGTCGTTGTCTCCGAACCTTATTTCATCTATGGCAACAGTATCGTTTTCGTTAATCACAGGAATTATCCTGAAAGAAAGAAGCGTCATAAGAGTATTCTTTGAGTTGATATATTTCTTTCGTTCAGCAAAATCCTCTCTCGTTAAAAGGACCTGGGCAACTTTATTGTCGTACCTGGCAAATGCTTTTTCATAAGCCCACATCAGACTGCTCTGGCCGACAGCCGCAGCCGCCTGCTTGAACCTGATGTCCGCGGGCCTTGTATCGAGTCCGAGCTTTTTCATGCCCGCAGCCACAGCGCCAGACGACACAATTACCACTTCATTTTCTTCGGCAGCAATAATCGATACGTCCTTGGCGATCCTGTCGATTACGGAAATATCCAACCCTTCCCTCGAGCCTGCAATAATATTACTTCCTATCTTGATTACGATCCTTTTCATCATGTTCCTGAATTCTGCTGAGGATATTTACAACATATCTGAGCAACTCTTTTATCCCACTCCCAGTCACTGCAGATACCGCGAAAAAATCAATTTCGTTATTCATGCAATATTTCCTGATCAGCTCAAGTTTATTTTCATCCGATGCAGCATCAACTTTCGTGGCGACTACAGCATGGATCTTTGACAGAAGGCTGGTGCTGTAAATCTCCAGTTCCCGCATGATTTTCAAGTATTGCTCAACGGGATCTTCAGCCGACATGTCTGATACATCAACGAGATGCAAGAAAATCCTCGTACGCTCAATATGTCTCAGGAATTGAAAGCCTATCCCCACGCCCTTATGTGCGCCTTCAATCAGTCCAGGGATATCTGCAACGACAAAACTGATAAAATTCTCGAATTTCACAACACCCAGATTTGGGACAAGAGTCGTAAAAGGATAATCTGCGATTTTGGGCCTTGCAGACGAAATCACTGATATTAATGTCGATTTCCCCGCGTTTGGCAATCCTACAAGACCAACATCAGCGAGCAGTTTCAGTTCCAATATAAGATATTTTTCCTCTCCCTCCTCGCCAGGTTGTGCGTAACGAGGTACCTGACGGGTTGCTGTCGCAAAATGCTGGTTACCGAGGCCTCCCCTGCCCCCATGCCCTGCAATGAACTGTTGTTTGTCCTCAACAAGATCGGCAACTTCAGCGCCTGTCTCCTTGTCTCTGATTACAGTCCCTGCAGGCACCGGAATAATGAGATCCTGCCCATCCCTGCCGTGCATTCTAGACCCCATGCCATGCTGCCCTTTGATTGCTGTGTATTCTCGTTTGTATCTAAAGTCCAGAAGCGTATTCAGTTCTTTTGAAGCCTGAAAGATAACATGGCCTCCTCTGCCGCCATCACCGCCGTCCGGCCCTCCGCGCGGGACATACTTTTCCCTCCGGAAACTGACGCAACCCCGTCCGCCCCTTCCAGCTTTTATTAAAATTTCTGCGTAATCGACAAACTTCATCTAAAAATAAAAAAGGCAGATAAAAATCTGCCTTTTTCGTCTTATCTGTTTTGCAGAGTTATTATTGAATCGCTGGATATACACTAATCTTAAGTCTTGTCTTGTCTTTTCTTTCGAACTGAACAATACCGTCAACAAGGGCAAAAAGAGTATCATCCGACCCCTTCTGTACGTTGTTCCCAGGATGGAACTTTGTACCTCTCTGCCTGACGAGGATGTTACCCGCCCTGACCGGTTGGCCGCCAAACCTTTTTAAACCAAGTCGCTGCGATTGGCTATCGCGTCCGTTTCTTGAACTGCCGACTCCCTTTTTATGTGCCATATTAGCCTCCGACTATAATGTCCTGAATTTTTACAAGTGAGTACTGCTGGCGATGCCCTCTGAGTTTCTTATGTCCCTTGCGAGGTTTTTTCTTGAAAATAAGCACTTTTTTATCTTTTTCCTCTCGCAGGATCTCAGCGCTGACCGAAGCATTCTTCACGTAGGGACTTCCTATCAAGGTTGTCTCATCTTTGGAAACCAATAGGACTCTGTCAAAGGTGACTGCATTGTCACCAGTGGATTCTATCCTCTGAATCTTTATGGTATCTCCAGGAGCTACCTTGTGTTGAAATCCTGCAGTATCAATAATTGCGTACATATTCATATCACCTCCAGCAGATATTTAATACAATTGCGCAGAGAAAAGTCAACTTTCCCTGGGAGAGAAAGCCAATTCAAACCTATAGGAGATACTCGGCAAGATTGATTTTATACTTATTCGGATCCATTGTTTTTCTTATTGATCGCACATAGACATCCTGCTCCTTCATTTCAGTAAGATCGACTATTGTTCCTTTGATCCTGTCACCCCTACTATCAACAATAAGCATAACACGAGGCCTCTCCGGGGAAATCTGATTACTCTCACAGACAAGGGCAAGTTCTCTTGTGTCAAGTAATACAAGCGTTCCGATAGGATAAACGCCTACCATATTGGTAAAAAATTTAAACAAGAGAGGATCAAGCTGTGTTCCCGAGCGGTCCATCATAATACTCAGCGCTCTGTCAGGCGCCAGGGGCACTCTCGAGTAAACCCTGGCAGATGTCATCGCGTCATACTGATCGGCAAGACTCACAATGCGACTATAGAAGTCGAGATCAAGAGGCTGCTTCAGTTTAGGATATCCTGTGAAATCAATGTTCATGTGATGTTCAAATGAAACAATGGCAGTCTTGATGGTAAGTTCATCAAATTTCTTGAGTTTCAGCACCGCCTTAAGACCCCAGATCGGATGCTTCCTGATGATCCTCCATTCGTCGTCTGTAAAATTGGTCGGTTTGTTAAGCATGTCATTGGGAATTTCCATTTTGCCTATATCATGAAATAATGCAACCATGCCGAGCTCCGTCAACATTTTACGGTTCAGCCCCAGCCTCTGACCAAGCGCAATGGTAAGAATGCTGACATTTACGGAATGATGATAGGTATATTCATCGTAATCCTTAATGGCAGTCATTCCGAGGAGAAGCTGTTCCTCTTCAAGTATCTGGTCAACCATTGATTCGACAATGCGTTTTGCCTTCTTGATATTGACCTTCTCTCCTGCCTTTAACTTATTGATAACTCCCTGAGCAAATGAAACGGCGTTGTAATAAGTTTTTTTGACCATCTTTCTAACGTCTATCGCATCCTCATCAACAACTTTTTTTAGTCTTCCTACCTCTATATTTCTGACCCCGGCCATTTTTTCTTCAAGCGATGAAAAGGGGTCCTGTGAATATGCTGCTGCTATGCAGGCCCTTATAAAGTCCCTGATATCTTCGGAGCGCACCTGATGTTTAAAAACAACGCTTCCAAGTTCGCGTCGTTTGAATTCTCGGACTAGAAAATCAAAATTCAGAAGACACTCCAAAGGATAGCGTATACGATAATCATTGATATAGAAGAATTCTCCGCGCAGTTCGAGAACAATACTGTTTTCATGCTCGCAAAGCGCATTAATAATAGCAATGAGGCGGCTGATTGATGAGACAAGGGCAACGTTGTTGGCATCATGGATCTGTGATGTGCGCAGCACAACAGATATCTGATTGATGAACTCTTTTGCGTTCTTATGGGGTTCCAGTTCCTGTTTATCTGTCATGGTCCAGTCTCTTGATAGCAGTAAAACAGAATTCTCTGACAAGTTTGCTGCCATCTCCCTTGAACTTTCTCAACAACTGAACTGCATCCTTGTTCCCGAGGAGTCCGAGTGCATATGCTGCACAGGCCCTTTTTTCATCGGTCTTACTACTTCCGAAAAAGAAAGGTTTCTTCCTGAGCATCTCCGATAGAAAAGTAAATACCTCGCTATCCCTCCACTTCGAAAGCACCTCGAAATAATCCTTTTTTTCATCTAAATTTCTATCTTTGAAACTCTTGTCCCGAATTTTATCAATAATAGCCCTCTTCGCCGCTTCTGAACCGATTGTTCCAAGCGACCTGAGAGCTGCTGATCTCACCTGAATATCAGAGTCGTCAAGACATTCTTTAAGTGTCAGAAAGACTCCTGTCCCTCCGAGTTCTCCAAGCGCCCTGATAACTTCCTTCTTTACCCGTATGTCTGCATGGCGCACGGTTTTGAGAAGATATTCAACGGCACGTTTATCTGCAATCTTCCTGAGAATATAAATTATATTCCGGACAACATACCAGCGAGAATCGCTCAGGCCTTTCGAGAGGGTCATGATATCCCTTGGGCCAAGACAGATAAGAGCATCGATTACTACCTTTCTGCCATGAATGTTTTTCAGCTCTCCAAGGATATTCATAAAAGGAACAATCGCGTTCTTGTCAAGATTCCTCACCAGGTCCTCAATAACTTTGTCATCGAGATCCTGGCCTGAATCAAGTGTTTCTCCGATGAGTCTGACGATAGGTTCGCTTCCGGCATATACGATGACCTTTTTTAAGATCGTCACCATCTCCTG
>JAGVHR010000012.1 GCA_020056455.1 Thermodesulfovibrionales bacterium | reverse complement strand
GTGTTCGCTTGTTGCCATGGCAACGGCAGCTTCTGATAAACAGCTTTATACCGCTCCTGCTGTGCAGGTGCTGGCTCCACCATGTGGGCTCGCTCCCGGATCGCCTCCGCCAGTATCCGCAGGATCGCCTGAGTTTTGGCTTCCGCGACATCAGGGGGAACCTGACTAAAGCGGTAAACTGCCTTTCTGCCATCCGTGGTTTTCACTTGCTGTATACTATAGTAGACACATTAAACAAAAAAATAGCTTTCCCTGACCCCCAGGGCATATGCTATCTTGGCTATCATTGGAGCCTTTGGCATCTTCCGCCCTTTCTCGATCTCAATCAAGTATTCTCTGCCTGTCCCTGCTTTCATGGCCAGTTGTGCCTGAGTAAGGCTCAGGTCCAGTCTTCTCTGTCTTACACGTTCCGGGCTAAAGCTTCTCAATTTGCCACCTCCTTTTTGTCTACCATAGAATACATAAAAATAAATACATTGTCAAGCATGATGTATGCTATAATATACATTATGAAAAAGGTCGGTGAGTTTCTAAAGCAAAAAAGAGAAGAGCGGGAGATGTCTTTACGTGAAGCTGCTGCAACTTCCGGCATGTCGCACGGTCATATAAAGAACATCGAAGATGGGGTAAAAAGCCCGGCCTTTGATAAGGCAATGGCTCTGGTAAAAGCATATCATGTTGACATGCAGGAGTTCTTAAGAGAGACGGGCTATCTCCCGACGAATGTTGTGCCTGCCGTCTTGCCGAAGACAAGACCAGTTCCGCTTGTGTCCTGGGTGATAGCCGGCAAGTGGGAAGAGGTCTGCGATTCCTACCAGCCGGGCGACGCTGCTGAATGGATCGAGACAGAAGTAAATGGCGCCAACATCTTCGCACTGACTGTAAAGGGAGATTCGATGGAGCCCGAGTTTCAGGAGGGGGATATCATCATTGTGAATCCGCACATCAAACCGGAGCATGGCGATTATGTTGTGGTGCGGGATGATGAGGAAGCGGCGACATTTAAGCAGCTCAAGAAGTACGGGAAGACCCGGGTCCTGCATCCGCTGAATCCGAAATATGAGGATATACAGCTATCGGAAACAGTGCAGTATAGGATTGTGGGGAAGGTTGTGCAGAAGATAAAGACGAAAAGGTATTAAGGGGCTAAATTTATGGGAAAAGAGGCAAGCGAAATGCCAAAACACAAAGGTATCAAGGAGAAAGTGTTTGAAATTCTAAGCAAGCAAAAAAAGCCAATGCATGTTGCAGAGCTAACAGCATTAGTAAAGAAACAATTACCGATGGAAGGCAAAACACCTGAAAAGACCGTCAACGCAATTTGCCAAAGACACCCTGAGATTAAAAGAGTAGGGCCAGGTACTTTTCAAAAAAGCTGAGCTTGCAGGTGCCTTTCTCTACCAGATGCACCAGTTGCATCTATGGATATGCAATTTTGAACAGAATATTAAAACTATAAAAGATGAACGTCGGCATTTGGATTAGAGTCTCAACAGAAGATCAGGCCCGTGGTGAATCTCCGAAGAACCATGAGCACAGGGCCCGCATGTATGCCGAGCTCAAGAACTGGAATGTAGTCGAGCTGTATGACCTCTCCGGAGTCTCTGGTAAATCCGTCATAGATCATCCTGAAGCAAAGCGCATGCTGGCTGATGTTGCCGCCGGCAAGATCAAGGCCCTGATCTTTTCGAAGCTCGCGCGTCTGGCCCGTAATGTCCGAGAACTTCTCGATATCGCTGACCGCTTTCAACAACACGGTGCGAACCTCGTCAGTCTCGAAGAGTCTATTGATACCAGCTTTCCAGCTGGCCGTCTCTTATTCACTGTCATCGGTGCCTTGGCACAGTGGGAGCGCGAAGAGATTTCGGCACGTGTATCTGCTTCGGTTCCTGTCCGCGCACGCCAAGGAAAGCCGACTGGTGGCAAGGGACCGCTCGGGTATATGTGGCAGGACAAACAGCTTGTCATTAATCCTGCGGAAGCGCCGACGGTCCGAGAGGTATTTGAGACCTTTCTGAAAATGCGGACGCTGCAAGGCACATGGACGGCTCTAAATGAAAAGGGATTCCGAACACGAAACGGCGCGAAATTCGGAAGCACGACGCTGAAACGGATTCTTACTGATCCAACCTACAAGGGCACAAAGCGGGCCAACTACTCAAAGAGCAAGGGCAATAATAAGTCATGGGAGTTGAAACCACAATCCCAGTGGGTATACTTCGATGTTGAGCCGCTGATTGACGAAAAGAAATGGAAAGAGGTCGGCACGATCATTAAGCAGAACGCGGCCCCTTTTCCCTCGACACCACCGCCCCAGGGCGGAAAGTATGCCTTTGCCGGATTGCTCGTTTGCGGTGTTTGCAAGCAAAAGATGTATGTCATGAAGTACAAAACCATGAAGGACCCTCGTTATGTCTGCCGGGGTTGCCGGTCGAAGATAGATGAATCTGATCTTTTTACTCAGTTCCACGAAGGGCTAAAGTGCATGGTCGTAAACCCTGATCAGCTCCAGAGCGCACTGCCGACAGACGAACAGGCGATTTTTGCTAAGGAGAACGCTCTAAAGATTCTGAAGACAGAAGCGAAGGGGGTAGATCGAAAGATAGACAGCCTCCTTGACCTGGTGAATGATAGATCGATAGATAGGAAGACGTTTTCTGAACGCATAGGGGGCCTTCAGGAGCGCAAACAGCAGATAGAACTGGAGATCCCCAGGCTTGAGGGTGAAATAGCCTTCCTGAGAGCTGCTGACATCGGGAGAGACTATCTCCGGACACAGGCAACGACGCTTTACGCCATGTGGGACACAGTGGATAACGATAAACGGGCACGGATCGCGCGGGAGCTTCTGGGCGGGATCACGGTTGAGCCCAAGGAGGTAGTTTTCGACTATATCTACCTCCCCCAGTTCATGTGACTTGGCAAACCCGACCAAACCCTTGTCCCTGCGGATATCTTAATGACCCCAAGCATGCCTGCACCTGCACACCCGGACAGATACACCGATATAGAAGGAAAGTATCAGGACCCTTGCTTGATCGTATTGATATACACATTGAAGTTCCTGCTGTTCCATATAAAGACCTGTCAGCTGACTATATGGGTGAGAAGTCAGAGGATATTAGAAAAAGGGTCGTGGCGGCAAGAGGTATTCAGCTTGAAAGATTCAAGGGTGAAAAAATTTATTGTAACGGCCAGATGAAGACAAGACACATCAAAAAATACTGCAAACTTAAAGAAGATGCCCAGGGCCTTCTGGAGACAGCGATGCACAGGCTGGCGTTATCGGCGCGGGCATACGCAAGGATATTGAAACTCTCCCGCACGATTGCTGATTTGGAGTGTTCCGGAGACATATCAGCTCATCATATCTCAGAGGCAATACAATACAGAACACTGGATAGGGAACAGTAGCACACAAGTAAAAGCATGGTGGGCAGTCGCAGAATTGAACTGCGGACACCGGGTTTTTCAGACCCGTGCTCTACCAACTGAGCTAACTGCCCACGGACATTAACTATACCTGTTGCTTTTTTTTATTGTCAATACATGGATAAAACTTTCTCAAATAAACTGCTCCTGTTTCTTCCGGCTGTCGTATCCGGCCTGCTCATTGTATTATCATTTCCACTTTTTGACCTGTATGCGCTGGCATGGATAGCCTTTGTCCCCCTCCTCTGCTCCTTTTGGGAAAAAGACTGGAAAGAATCCTTTCAGTCCGGTTTTATCTTCGGCCTGGTCTACTTTTTCGGGACCCTGTACTGGATATATCACTCCATTAATCATTTCGGCGGCATTTCCTTTATTACAAGCCTTATCATCGTTTTGTTTCTGAGCGCTTATCTGAGTCTTTTTACCGCGCTATTTTCAGCGCTTTTTTCCCTGTCTTACAGAAAAACCAGATTTCCGGCCTTCTTTGTTGCTCCTGTATTGTGGGTAAGTATTGAATTCCTTCGCTCCTATGCCATGACCGGCTTTCCATGGTCAAGTATTGGGTACAGTCAGTACAGGTTTCTACCCCTGATACAGATCGCAGACATCACAGGGATCTACGGAATATCCTTTCTTGTTCTTGCTTTCAACGGAGCTGTTACTGACCTTGTTCTTCTGAGAAAGCGGCTTAAGGAAATGCCCCTGTTTCCTCTGTTTTATATCACCACAGGGGTTATCTCTCTGACTTTGCTTCTCCTTGCTGTTGTCGGTTATGGTTTCTGGCGACTTCATGAGGTCAGGCCAGGCAGGGCTGTACCGGTCAGTGTTGTTCAGGGCAATATTGACCAGGACAAGAAATGGGACCCTTCCTTCCAGAATGAGGTCATGAATATCTATACATCGCTTTCTCAGGAGGCGCTGAAGGCCGACCCTGCGCTGATTATCTGGCCTGAGACAGCTGTTCCATTTTTTTTCAACGCTGATCCTGATTTCTCCTCCCGCCTGTTACAGTTCCAACGGCAGACCGGCGCCTGGCTCCTGTTTGGGAGCGTATTACTGAAGAAGCCTTCTCCTGCAGGCCAGGAACTTTCCAACAGCGCCGTTCTTCTTGACAGGGAGGGGAAAAATATCTATACCTATGATAAAATACACCTGGTCCCTTTCGGGGAATATGTGCCTCTAAGAAAAGTCCTGTT
>JAGVHR010000262.1 GCA_020056455.1 Thermodesulfovibrionales bacterium | reverse complement strand
CGGCATGGTAAGTGAAAAGGAAAAACTTGAATGTTTTCAACAGGCAATTCTTTGTGTCTTTGTGTCTTCGTGGCAAAAACCGGACTTTTTACGAAGCCGTCAAAAATAAGAGTTGCAACATTCCGCCAAAACAGGCATAAAAAATTTGACAAGCTTAATTAAAGCTGGTACGAGCATACCCGCTTTTTTAAAGAATAATGAGCATCCGGGCCGTTAGCTCAACCAGGTAGAGCACCTGACTCTTAATCAGTAGGTTGTTGGTTCGATTCCAACACGGCCCACCAGATAAATCAAGGGGTTACGGAGAAATACCGTAGCCCCTTTGTCTTTGCTGCTACCCTATTGCTACCCTCAGGGCACGCTTCGTTACCCCGATGAAATTTACCTCTGGATTTCGGGCTCTATTTTCTGGGGAAATATTTAACCTTGCTTAAATTTTTAAAATCTGAATCCTGAGTCCATATCATGGCTTTGAACTCTTGCGCAGTCGCAAGAATGATGCTGTCCGCCATTGGAATATGATACTCCAGGCTTAATCTTGAAGCTGTGATTGCCAAGGATGCGTTCAGATCCACAACCTTTCCTTTCTGCATGGCGACAACCGCTTGCAATGCTTCATTCTCACTCGTCTCTCTCAGAATGACCTTGAATACCTCGTATATCGTTATCACCGGAACAACAAGTGACTCCGAATCGCTTAACGGGGGCAGGAAATGCTTGGCATTAGGCTCATCTGCAAAGTACGCAAGCCAGCCGGAGGAATCTACGATATTCATACCCTGTCTTCCTCCCGTTTGAATTCAGTGTTGATGCCCTTGAGGAATCCACGGAGCTCTTTGATATCGCGTTCCGGTATAAGTTCAATACGACCGGCATATTCAACGATCTGCATTTTCTGGCCCGGATGAAGCTTCAATGCCTCTCGGACTGATTTAGGTATAACGACTTGATATTTAGGTGATACGGTTACTGATTGCATGTCAATACCTCCATCGATCTATTTTGTACTACGATAGGATGATCGATATGGTTTTGTCAATACCAATCAATCCCGGACCGCCTCTTTTATATCTGCATCGGCCTTCTTCAAGGTCTTCCTGGCGTTTTTATCGATCGTCTTTACATCCTTTTTTACTTTCTTATCAACTGCCTTAATGCCTTTCTTGACCTTCTTGTCCACAGCCTTCGTAACCTTCTTCATCCCCCCGTGAACCTCTTTAAGGCCTTCCTTTGCCGACTGCGCCTCCTCATCGGCACAGACCATTGAAGGAGCAACAAGCAGACACAAAGCCATCAAAATACAAAGTAAACGCATTTCATCCTCCCTGTCATCATATGAGTTTCAGACAATTGTCAGGGACGTACAGCACGTCCCTTATCCCCTCAATTCTGTTGTCTTGCATTTGTTGCCTCCCGATGGTATAAATTTAAGCCTTTGAATAACCCAAACCTTACCAGATCGAGGGCTGGTATAAAATAATGTGAGAAAAATATTATACTTTATCTTATTTTCTTTTAATTGCTTATTACAAGATAATTATCTGCTGCAGAAGATTGATGCCCCGGTCTGCGATCATTTTAACAGGGGCGGCTGGAGTTATGAGGGTTTTTAAAATATAGCTAAAGCCCCGGTGAGCATGGTGGCAGGATGCGGGCGGATACTACAGGACTCTACAGATAAGTCAATGCAATTATGCGTCTACTCTTTTCAGGGTTAAGCCCCAATTCCTCCGCAATATTCCGTCCATTCTGTGCTGATCTGCAGACCGCGGACTGGCTCATTCCCAACTTCAGCCCACGGCAGTGGCCGACATCCCCAGATCCTGAAGAACCCAACAGGCCTGCATCAGGTCTGCAGCACTGACCTCTGGAGTTTTCCCTCCGACTCGGCCCTCTCTTTTTCCTGCATTCTGGAGTATTTCTTCTTTATATACTCCAGGCTTTTCTCATTGGCGGCACGGGAAGAAGGGGTAAGGAATGACAGGAGCCTCACCTCAAGTTTTTGAGAATTTACTTCAAGATTTATGGCAAGAACCCCATTAAGCACCAGCTTCTGCAGAAGCAATTCCCGTCGCGTCTTGGAGTGGATGCACTCCGCTATCGGCAGGAAAACGAAATTCGCAAGGAGAATACCATAAAGGGTTGCCATAAGGGCTATGGGAATGGTTTTCAGAATAACGCCCGTATCCCCTATCCCGGAGAGCAACCCGACAAGGCCTATGATACTGGCAATAAGACCGAACGCTGGAGCAGATCTCGCCAAAGTCCTGAAGACCCTTTCGTTGTATCCTCTTCTTTCCCTGAAAAAGAACATCTCTGAGGAAAGAATGTCTTTGATCTCGTGCTCCGAGTAACCATCAACAAGAAGTCTGAGCGCACCCTTCAGAAAAGAGCTGATCGACTGGTTTTCCATCTTCTCCAGAGATAGGATACCCTGACGTCTGGACCTGACCGAAAGATCAAGAAGGATTTTTATAATCTCATCAGATGAGGGAAGCTCTGATGTGTATGAATTTTTGGCAACGTAGAAAGCGGTCTTCAACCGGGCAAAGGGATAACTCAGCAATGCAGCACCGAAAACACCTGAAACAATGTTGAGAATCGCCGGGAGGTTGAAGTATAAATGAATACTGCCACCGAGATAGAAGCTGATCAAAAATACAACAACACAGACAATAAAACCCGCAACGTTATACCAACCCATGTCTTACCCTCCTGACGTACCTTTATACGTATCCTTGGTTATTATTATTTCGACGCGCCTGTTTTTCTGCTTGTTCTCCAGGGTCTCATTCGGCACGCTCGGCCTGTACATTGCGTTGCCTATCACGGTGAAACGTTCAGGACTCAGTGAACCCTGTTCAATCAGGAAGCGGGCGACTCTCGCAGCGCGTGCGGACGACAGCTCCCAATTTGTCGGGAAGGCTTCACTATGAATAGGGTAGTTGTCCGTATGCCCGACAATATGCACTTCATTCTCCGTCTTACTCAGGACAACTGACATTTTCTTCAAAAAATCTTTGGTCGTATCTCTCAGTTCAGCGCTCCCAAGATCAAAAAGCATCGGCCCTCTCACGCTCACCTTGACAGATCGGTCAGAACCCATCTCAACATCGATATCCTCAATATTTGCCTCTTTCACGGTCTGCCTGCTCATCTCAAAGAGCTGTTCAGGCCCAAATTCAAATACCGGCCCCTTGGCTTTCTCGGCATAAAGCGACTTCTCCCGGACATTGTTCTCTTTTGCAAGTGCATCCTTCAGATCGCGTTCAGACAGCGTATAGACAAGCATAACCGCAAAAAGAATGAACATGGTCATCATAAGGTCAGACCATGGAATCGCCCAACTCGAAGCATCCGTCATATCTTGCCTCTGGTCGTCAAATTCCCCTTCATTGATCACATAAATGCCAGAAAAAGAATCATTGGGATACGAGGCCACTGGTTCCTTCTTCGATTTTGTGGTCTGTTCCGACAATCTGTCCAGCCCGGTCTCCAGATCCTGAAGCTCTTCTGTTATTGAAGATTGTGGCGCGCCTTCTTCGGTATCCTCATGATGGCGAGCCTCTGAGCCCGAATCGCTGTTCTTATTTTTTCCTTTTCCCTGCATGTAACCCCTTACTGGAACCGAAACAGCGAGCGCATTCCCGCCGAAGGTCCGCCTCGGCGGACTTGCAGCGGGGTTAGCGAGCGCATTAAAAATAGACCCTATTCCCTACGGTCGAAGATTCCCCGTAGCTTGCTGCGGGGAGCTTCAATTAAATACTCTCTCGCTTTTTATTATCGACAGAATGAGCACAAAACTATAGTTTTTTTAATGGGCCATGGAGAATTGGCAACCACCCTTTTAACGCAACTGGGCTACTCGGTTAACGCGGTTTCCAGCGGCGAATATGCGGTGGAATATCGCAAAAGCAATAAAGCGGACATCCTTGTTCTGGATATGATTATTGAGCCAGGTATCGATGGTTTGGATACCTACAAGCTGGTTCCGGAAATCAATCCTCTTCAGAAAGCGATTATCGTCAGTGGCTTTTCACAGACTGATCGAACCAGGGAGGCTCAGAAGCTGGGGGCTGGACCATATGTCAAGAAGCCTTACATGATGGAAACGATCGGCGAAGCGATAAGGGATGAATTGGGTAGAAAATAGCTGATGGCATATTCAATAGTACGATTGGTAATCATCAGTTCTGATGAAGGCGCACCACTCAACATTAGTTGGTGTAGACATCGATAACCAGCCTGACCACATTATCAAATGTTTTTGTTTCCTTCGGTATTAAACGGGTCAGCTTTTATTTTTCCCACAGGAGCTATGTATATCGTGAATTCATCTATCCCGTCGATTCTCAGCAGACGGTCCATGGCCTCCTGATCATAAGCTGCGATAGCGCACGTACCGGCACTTATAGCCTCACAAGCGAGGTAAAGATTCTGACAGACATGTCCGGCATCGAGAGCAATCACTTTATGTGCCGCAAGATCATATCTCCATTCCATTCTGTAGGGTATTGCTGTCCATATGAATGTAACGGCGGCCTTCCCGGGATACGGCTGACCGTAAACAGCCTCCACAATCTTCCTATCAAGAAGCTCCTCGGTAAATTCAAAAATAAGCTTGTGCTCCAGCGGCAGGTAGCGATACACGCCTTGTTCCAAACTCTCGACATTGAGAACACAGAGATAGGTTTCCAGAGCATGGCGGCAGCCTGCAGAAGGGACAGTTCTATAAGCATGTCCGAAATCAATTTTATGGCGGATGCCCTGGGTTGCCCAGAGAAGGAAGGAAAGCTCCTCCAATGAAACGGACTGGTTCAAAAAGGCTCTGCGGCTTTTGCGCTTTTTTATCGCATCCGAAAGGTTGATACCGGGAATACCTTTCAGTGAGTGAGCATCCGCAAGTTCTATAATGACGGCATCGTCATCGAAAGGCTTTTCAATAGGCGGCGGATCAATGCCCCTGTTTTGATCGGTCTTTGAGAAATCGATATGTTTTCGTATAGTATCCTTGAGGAAGGATCTGTATTGCTGTATCAGAGGATTTTTCATAGTCTACAATCCTGTTTCCGAATAAAGACCCCGGTTCAGGCAACACTGCATCAAAGACACAAGCCGCAGAAATAATCTTTCGAATCGAGACCTTTGCATAACGCCCCATTTTGCCCGATTTATTTAAAGATTTGGTTTTGGGTCTCTTGTTTGTAGTTTCTGGTTTTTTCTTTTAACCAGGAACCAGTAACTATAAACCATGAACCT
>JAGVHR010000146.1 GCA_020056455.1 Thermodesulfovibrionales bacterium | reverse complement strand
GACCTTCAGTTCTTACCATAAGCGCTTCAGGCCTTTGGGCAGGGTATATCTTCCCACCGCGTCATACCGCGAGATGGGACAATGGTCACTGCCTCCGGAAGGCGCTCTTGAATATGAACATGTATTGAAGGAATTGGAAAAGATCGTTGGGGAAAGGGCAGGGCAACTGCTGCGTGGCGGCATCTGGAGGGAGTTCTTCGCCAGGTACCCGGAGTCAAACCACATCCATAAAAGGATGTGCATGATCAGCCGGAGGGTCCACGAGGCAAACAACCTTGATGCGAAGAAAGGCAAAGAAGCGCTGATCGAGCTCTGGAAGGGGCAATGCAATGACGCATACTGGCACGGCATCTTTGGCGGGCTCTATCTGCCGCATCTGAGGTCGTCGCTGTATCGGTGCCTGCTTCGGGCCGAGACCCTTGCCTGCGATATCCTCAATGACCGCAAGCAGAACGAGCAGTTTGATTTTGACTTCGATGGGTATGAAGATGTGCTCCTGGGAACGGACGATGTTGTGCTTGCTGCCTCGGAAAAGGGCGGATGTCTGACTGAACTGTCACTGAGAAAGCAGGCTGTAAATATCCTCGATATAATCACGAGAAGGCCGGAGGCTTATCATGCGAAGATAGCGCATGCATCTTCTGCAGAACCGGGAGATACCAGGACCATACATGACCAGCTTACTTGCAGGGAGGCCGGCCTTTCGGATTACCTTGTATATGACAAGTACAGAAGGGCATCGCTGCTGGATCATTTTTTCCCTCTGGACACGACGCTTGAGGCCATGGCCGGGTCAACCTGTGAAGAACTGGGTGATTTCATCGGCAGCGCTTACAGCATGTCCCGCGCATACAGAAAAAATGATATCAGCCTTACCTTCTCACGCACAGGCTTTGTCCGGCAGGACAGGATGGAACTGAGCAAGAAAGTGGATCTGTCCAGACCGCTGGAAATAAGCGTGGAATACCTGTTGGCCGGCGCCTGTATAGGTCTTTTTGCAGTGGAGATGAACCTTTCTCTTCTGGGCTCACCCTATGCGCTGATCAGGGTCGGGGGCAAGACGCTCCAGATGCGGTCAATGGCTGTTCATGAGCATATTACTGACTTTATTATTGAAGACAGGTTCCTGCGCCTTACGATGAAATTCAGTTTTTCAGAGCCTGTTCACTTTTATCACTATCCTGTCGAGACGGTCTCACTCTCGGAGCAGGGAGTGGAACGGCTTTATCAGGGCACTTCAATGCTGTTTGGTGTGCCTCTTCAGCATTCGGACAGAAAGACTCTGTCCTTTACGATCTGCTATGGGGAGGAAACAATATGAAACGTATACTATCTGTTTTGATTGCCGCGTATCTTGTGGCTGCGGCCTCTTCAGCCTTTGGCGCTGACGATCCCATGGTAAAACTTGTAGATGGGCCGCTGCAGTTTCTGAGACCCGCGGGCGGGAAAATTGTGAGTGTGGAGGGAAATGTTCTTACGCTTGAAATGGATTCGTCAGACAGCATCAGGCCGGGAACGAGGCTTAATATTCTTAAGGAGGGTGAGCCTTTCAGGCACCCTGTCACCCGTGAGGTGCTTGGCAAGGCCGAGTCGGTTTCCGGCAAGGCTGAGATAAGGGAAGTGCGGGCCGGGCTGATAACCGGGATTGTGATTGACGGTACTGCGCGCGCAGGTGACAGGCTGAGGTTGTCAGAGACAAAAGTGAAGACGGTCTTTGTTCAGGGCGGAAAAGTAGACTGGTCTATAGCTGATGACCTGTACCGCAGGCTCAAGGCAAGCGGAAGGATCGATATGCTGGACACTGCTCTTGAGACGGAAGATGCGGATAAGGCTGTAGGGGAGGCCAGGCGGCTCGGCGCTGAGGTCGCACTTCTTCTGACAGTAAAGGAGGCGGACAAAGGCATGCTTCTGAAGGAGCAGCTCTTTTGGGTGTATGACGGGTCGAAGTTTTTCGAGGCTGAGGTAAAGATCGATGCGGCTTTGACCAAGGAGTTGAAATTCGGGGAGCAGTTCTTTGCCCCGCTTTCCGGAGAGGCCATCTTCAGGTATGAGCTTCCCTTCAACGCGACTCTGCTGACCACAGGTGATTTTGACGGTGATGGAAAACAGGAGATTGCTGTCAGTACGGGAAAAGATGTGCGTACATATCTTCCTGCTGTTGATCTGCTGCCGCTATGGGAATTGAAGGGGTCGGTCTTTGGCCGGCATGTCTGGATAGATGCAGTTGACCTGAACAATAACGGCAGGGACGAGCTGGTCGTTACCATTATGGGGGCCGGCTCCGGTCTGCCCGACAAGGGTGCGTCTGATTCCATGCTGAGTCAGGCACAGTCCGGAGACATTGTCTCTGTTATCTATGAACTGTCGGGCTCTGAATTCAAAAAGCTGTGGCAGACAAATTATTTTCTGAGGAAATCCGGGACCGGTCTTATTGGACAGCAGTACCTGAACTCTGAGGGGTTTACAGGGGAGGTTTTTAGGATCATCTGGGATGGAGAGTATAAGCGCGGTGAAAAAGCCGGTCTTCCAAAGGGTGTGAATATCTATGATTTTACCCTGATTGAAGGCCAGGCTAACGAGCGCTTTGTCCTTTCGTATGACGAAAAAGGATTTTTAAATGTATTCGACGATAAGGGCATTCGTATCTGGAGGAGCGCAGCCGGCGTCGGCGGGTTTTTGAATACTTTTAAAAAGCAGGCTGTTGCTTCATATCTTGAAGGAGGCGAATGGTCGATCAAAGACAGACTGCTTTCACGGAACAAGGAGACCCTTGTTGTCCATAGAGTTCCACTTGCCGAGATGGTAAGGGGCATGGGATTCAAGAGTTCACTGGTAAAAAGCTTCTGGTGGAACGGCTTTTCCATGGAAGAGAGGACCCTTATCGATGACATTCCCGGCGCAGCAGTTGATTATGCGCTGGCCGGCGACAAGATGCTCATACTCGCCAGTCCGTTTCTCGGGCTGAAGTTCGAAAATATCCTGAAAGGCGATAGTCCTTTCGGATCAACACTCTATATCTATTCTGTAAGGGGAAGATAGATGCCGGACCTGCGGGGAAGGATACCGGCCCATGTTGGTGTTATCATGGACGGAAACGGCAGATGGGCCGAACTCAGGGGCCTGCCGCGCGTAGAGGGGCACAGGCGCGGCGCTGAACGCGCCCGTGAGATCATAGATCTTTCCATTGAACTGGGGGTCGAATGCCTGACGCTTTTTGCCTTTTCAACGGAGAACTGGCAAAGACCCAGGGAAGAGGTTTCAATGCTAATGAAACTCCTTGAACTTTATCTGAAGAATGAATTCGAGAACCTTGCAAAAAAAGATATCAGGTTCAGGGCCATAGGCGAGATCTGGCGCCTGCCTGAGAATATTCAGGCCCTGGTCCGCGAGACCGAAAACAGGACAGCTAAGAACAAGGGATTGCTTCTTGTTTCCGCGCTCAGCTACAGCGGAAGAAACGAGATCATCAGGGCTGTCAGGAAGGTGATGAACTCCGGCAGCGCTCCTGGAGAGCTTAAGGAAGAGGATTTCAACTCCTACCTTGATACAGCCGGATTTCCCCAGCCTGACCTGATCATCAGAACGAGTGGAGAACGGAGACTTTCGAATTTCATGCTTTGGCAGGCTGCCTATGCTGAACTATATTTCACTGACACGCTATGGCCTGACTTTGACAGGGAAGAACTTCTGCTTGCGATAAGTGACTTTCAGGGCAGGGAGCGCCGCTTCGGAAAGATTTCTTCGGGGACCAATGCATCTTAAGCGGCTGATTACAGCTTTTATCCTTATTCCTGTTCTTTTTTTCTATACCATGTATCTGCCCCCGCATTATTATCTGGTCCTCATCTCTTTGGTTTCGATCGCGGCCCTTGCAGAGTTCTATATGCTTTCCGGTGTCAGCGGCCTGCTGAGATATGCCGGTCTGTTTTGGGGGGCTGCGCTCCTGCCTGCCTGTTTTTTCGCTCCGGACTTTTTCGCGGAGGTCCTGCTCTTTGCTGTTCTTTTTATGTTGACCGTGCGCCTTTTTATGAGGCGGGACCCTTCCGGATCAGTACGGGAGGCGACTGCGGCAGTATTCGGACTTCTCTATGTTCCGGGTCTCCTGTCATTTCAGCTTGGTATCCTCAAGGCAGGCGCGCCGTTTTTGGTAATGCTCTATGCTGCTGTCTGGGGTTCAGATAGTATGGCCTTGTACGTGGGAAAGAGTATGGGAAGAAGAAAGCTCTATGCCGAGATCAGTCCGAACAAGACGGTTGAAGGGGCTGTGGGCTCACTCTTTGGCGGGGTCATGGGGGTTCTTCTTATCAGGTATACCCTCCTGTACGAAATGGCTGTTTTCAGCGCTGTGCTCCTTGGTCTGGCAATAGGTTTTACAAGCATTATAGGAGATCTTGTAGAGTCCATGTTCAAGCGGGACGCAGGGGTGAAGGACTCCAGCTCCTTTGTTCCGGGGCATGGAGGCATTCTGGATAAGATTGACAGCGTAACCTTTGCCGGTCCTGTGTTTTACTGGTGCTGCCTGCTGCTGAATCTCTTAAAATAGGACTAACATCAAAAAAATTCCCTCGCCCAGGGAGGGCGAGGGGTCGATACTGTCAGGCTGCTACCGGTTCTTTTCGTCTCTGTTTCGATTGTCTTTATTGCGATCGTCTTCTTTATTTTTCCCGCGCTCTTTATTATCATCACGCCTGCTGTCCTTTTCGCGGTTGAATTCTCTTTTTTCTTTACTGCGGTCATGTCTCATTTCTCTTCTGTCATGCCGCTGCTCGCGATGATCACGCCTCCATTCCCGCTCCTCGTGCTTCCAATGCCTTCTGTCCCAGTATTTTTCCCTTTCCCACCGGTTCCAGTGCTTATGCACGTGAAAGTAAGGGATGCGGGGGTATCTGTAATATATGCGCCTGTAGTCATGCGGCAGTCTGATGATATAGCGGGGGACGCTTCGTGCTACTATATAATTCCACGGGCCGTTATAATGGTGCGAGCGGTACCAATAGCCGCCGTGAGGCCGCCACCAGTATCCGCCATAAAAGACGATGTCAAAAGCAGCATCCGGGGCAAAATAGGCATAAGTGCCGGGGATGACGACCAGGTCCGGCTCAACTGAGAAAGTAAACGGCGGTGGAAGTGGCACATTGATGCCTATGTTGACATCAACTGATGCCTTGCTGCTGCCTGACAGAAAAAGCAGAATCCCTATGCAGAGTGTAATGATAATCTTCCGGTCCATGGCTGTCCTCCTATGAGATTAATTACAGCTTATCACAATTCCTGATTGAGTAAACCCACGGTTGTTGAAAAAGTTTCCGGCCGGTTTTAATCGACAGGAGTGTAGGCAGTCGGATAAAATACACAGCGTGTTCAGAATCGGTCACATAACTTTCTCCTCCCCGCTTTTGCTTGCTCCCATGGCAGGGATTACAGATCTTCCATTCCGGCTGATGACCCGCTCGTTCGGTTGCGGGTTTGCATTTCTTGAAATGGTTTCGGCCCGTTCGATTGTATCTCAGTCGGGAAGGACCGACCGCATGCTGAAGTCAATGCAGGAAGACCGTCCTCTCGGAGCTCAGCTTCTTGGAAGTGAGACCGGTTTTCTCGTACAGGCGCTGGAGAGGATCAGACCGCATGGCTATGAGATCATCGACCTGAACGCTGCCTGCCCGGTTGAAAAGATCACGAGAAAAGGCAAGGGTGCCGCACTGCTCAGGGAGCCAAAGAAGCTGAAGACCCTTCTTGAGGCAATGGTCAGGAATTCGGATGTTCCGGTGACAGTGAAGATACGGGCCGGATGGGACAGGGATTCGGTAAATGCCCGTGATATTGCGCTCCTTGCAGAAGATGCAGGAATCTGCGGACTTACGATCCACGGCAGAACAAGGGCGCAGGGCTATGGCGGAAAGGTTGATTACAGGGTCATCAGACAGGTGAAGGAAGCTCTTTCGATTCCGGTCATTGCGAGCGGCGACGCTCTTTCTCCGCAGCTCATATGGAAGTTGTTTGAGGAGACCGGTTGTGATGCTGTGGCTATCGCGCGCGGCGCCCTCGGCAATCCCTGGATATTCAGGGACACCATGGAATATCTTGAAAAGGGGTCAGTACCTCAGAGGCCTGACTCTGATGAGATTGCTGATGCAATGCTCCGCCATCTCGAGCTGAACTGCGGGTTTTATGGAGATAAGAAGGGCACTGTGCTTTTTCGCAAGCTCTTACCCTGGTATGTAAAGGGACTTCATGAGGTCAGGCCCTTGAAGACGGATGCTTTCAAGGTTGCCACGCCGCAGGAGATGGCGAAGCTTATAGGGGCTGTCAGGGATTATAAGTACCGGCATGCCGAGGGTAATTACGCTGAAGTTATGAACTGAGGCTGCGCAGAGCAGCTGTAAGAAAGGACATGAAAAAATGAAATTTGAAGATTTTCAGATCAGCAAGGAGACACTGCGAAGTATTTCGAAGATAGGGTTTGAGGAGCCTACACCGATACAGGTTTCAGCTATACCGATTATTATGCGGGGAGGCGACGTTATCGGCCAGGCCCAGACAGGCACAGGCAAGACAGCAGCCTTCGGCATCCCTATTGTTGAGATGCATAGAAAGAGCAGGAAACCTTTCGCGATCATCCTTGAGCCCACCCGCGAACTTGCCGTCCAGGTGGCTCAGGAACTGAACAAAATAGGAAGCGGGAAAAATGTTCATGTATTCCCTGTTTATGGCGGCAAGTCGATAGAAAACCAGATAAGGACCCTGAAGGCCGGAGTTGACATTGTGGTCGGTACGCCGGGCCGGGTTATTGACCACATCCAGAGGAAGA
This sequence comes from Thermodesulfovibrionales bacterium, assembly GCA_020056455.1. Taxonomy (GTDB): domain Bacteria; phylum Nitrospirota; class Thermodesulfovibrionia; order Thermodesulfovibrionales; family UBA6898; genus UBA6898. The sequence continues at coordinate 143 of JAGVHR010000146.1, read as the reverse complement.
CGATTTCACTTTCGGACATCAGGATCGTTGTGCTGGATGAGGCTGACGAGATGCTCGACATGGGTTTTATCGAGGACATTGAGACTATTCTGAAGTCCACACCTGCGGAGCGCCAGACGCTGCTGTTTTCAGCTACCATGCCG
>JAGVHR010000176.1 GCA_020056455.1 Thermodesulfovibrionales bacterium | reverse complement strand
AGGTCCTCAAGAAGCGTCATATTTTCGATCGCGCCTGCTGCCTGGTTTGTAAAAATCTGGCAGAGCTCTATCATCTCGGGAGTGAAATGCCCGGTCTTGTCGCTGTAGAAATTCATAACGCCTATTGCAGAGCAGCGGACACAGATGAGGGGGATTACAAGGCATGAGCGGAATCCTTTTGCCAGGGCTTCCTGCCGCCATGGCCCGAATGACGCGCCGGTTTCAATATTGTTGACCACCTGCAGTTCATTGGTCCGCAGCGCTGTTTCAGCAGGACCCCCTGACAGGCTGTCGTCCCAGGCAATCGAAGCAGTTGACAAGGAACCCTCTTGAAATCCTGCAGATGCCACAGGCTTTACAGCAGAGTATCCCTCCTGAAGCAGTCCCAGCCAAACCAGCCTGAGATCAAAAAGCTTCCCGGCATTGTCACAGATCGACTGATACAGGGACTGCTCCTGTGTGCAGGCTGCTATGGCATTCGAGGCCCTGCTCAGGGCGAGGATATTTTCCGAACGGTTTCTAATCACTTCAAAGGCGCTATGAAGTCGCGATGCCATATCGTTGAAGCGTTCTGCGACCCGGCCGACTTCATCATGATTTCTGACTTCCACCCGTACATTAAAGTTGCCTTTCTCGATCTCCTTTGCTGCATGGCCGAAGCTCAGGAGGGGCTTTGCGATATTCTGCCTGATATATGTCAGAATGATAATGAAGGCAAAACAGAAGACACCGATGACTGAAACTCTGAAGAGATCGAACTTCCTGATGTGGGCCTCATGCCTGGCGAGCATGAGACTGACCAGCCGGTCCACACGACCGCCATAGCCATAGAGTCTGGAATCGTAAGCAACAATCAGGTCATCCGTAGAGTGTTGCGGTGTTCCTTCAGAAAGTTCGATGATCTGCATTAGAACCGGTTTGATATCATCGCGCCAGTTACTGATGATTTCGTCCAGCAGCGCCACAGCTTCAGGGTCGTCCGGAGACTTCAACTCTCCGGCTCTGCCGCCGGTCTTAAGGAGCAGTGCGGTTTCTTCATACTTGTCAACAGCAGACTTCAGGTCCCTGATACGGGCTTCGCGTTCTGTCTGAGCAGGTTTATCAATGTTTCTGCCGGCAATACGCTCAATAAGCCTGGCAATCTCAAAAGTCCTGAACTTCAGCTGTCCGGCAAGGTCTATGGCTGCTGCGCGGCCTTTCATGTTGTGGGTAAAAACAAAGTCGTAATAAATGTTGATGCCCAGAAAGACAATAAGAAGCGCGCTGATGACAGCGAACTGTCGGGTTAAAGTTTTGAAAAAGGTCATAGCACTTGAGCCTTTTGCAAAGGTATTGGAATTCCCTTTTTTGTCATTCCGAAAAGAAGTGAGGAATCTGTTGTCATCAATGACTTATAAGACCTCTCACTTTGTTCGAGGTGACAGATTGAGGACTTTTGCAAGAGGCTTCCTTATGTATTTATTAATCCCTCCTGCCGTACTTATGCACTGCCTCTACCATGGCGATTGCGTTTTCAACAGGCGTCTCAGGAAGGATGCCATGTCCGAGATTGAAGATATGTCCGCGTGCAGTTTCGGCCTTGAAGAGGATATCCTTCACGCGGTCTTCGATATGTTCTTTCGGAGCAAAGAGCACACAAGGGTCAAGATTGCCCTGAATTGAATGGTTCTTTCCAAGCATCTTCGCAGCCTTTGCCATATCAACCCGCCAGTCTATACCTATGACATCAGCCCCGCACTTTTTTACTACTTTGAGCAGACCGGCACAATCGTTAACAAAATAAATGACAGGCACGTCGAACTTCTTCAGCGCCTTGACAGCTGATTTAACATGAGGGAATATGATCTTCTCATAATCATAAGGGGCGAGGATCCCTGCCCAGGAATCAAAAAGCTGGACAGCCTGCGCTCCGGCATGAATCTGAGCTGAGAGATATTCGATGACCGTGGCCGTTATCTTCTCCATTAGCGCCTTGAAAAGACCCGGATTCTGATACATCATCTTTTTTGTATGTAAAAAGTTTTTTGAGCTTCCGCCCTCGATTATATATGTAGCCAGTGTCCATGGAGCTCCGGAGAATCCGATAAGCGGCACCTTAAGCTCCTGTCTCAGGATCCTTATTGTTTCAAGTACAAAAGGCATGCTGTCCTCAGTGTCGGGAATCACGAGTCTGTCAACGCCAGCCTTGGTACGTACCGGATCGCCAAGTATAGGCCCCTTCTTGTCATGGAAAGCAAGGGGCATGCCCATGGCCTCCACCGGTATCAGGATATCGGAAAAAAGTATTGCTGCATCGACATCAAGGATGTCGATTGGCTGCAACGAAACCTTTGCAGCCAATTCAGGTGTTTTGCAGAGGGTGAGAAAATCCACCTTTGCGCGGACCTCCTGATATTCCTTCATATAGCGTCCAGCCTGTCTCATGAGCCAGACAGGCGTGTAGTCGACCTTTTCGCCCCGGCAGGCCTTTAAGAACGTATCGTTCATTTTTCCACCTTATTCCTTTCAAGTCTCTTTGGTATATAGCTGCAGAATGGCTCTTCTTCGAGATAGTCACCATAGACCGAATATGCCCTGGCCCTGCATCCGCCGCAGACATTCACAAACTCGCATGAGCCGCACCGGCCTTTGTATTTTTTGAAATCACGGAGGTCCCTGAAAAGTTCCGAGTTCTCCCAGATTTCCCTGAAGGTTTTTTCCCTGACATTGCCTGCGGGAAGATTAAAATAGCTGCAGGGAAGGACGTTTCCATCGACATCGATCAGACAGATGAGCTGACCGGCAAGGCATCCCTTTGAACCGCCGGTGGAGAACTTGAGGGTCCTGCGTTTGACGATTTCTCCGCCTTCTTTGGCCCTCTGCAGCTGCACACGATAATAATGCGGCGCACAGGTCGGTCTTACCAGCAGAAGGTCCTCTTCCTTTTCCATATCATAATGCCAGTCAAGGATCTTGTCATAGTCTTCTCTTGAGATCAGCTCGTTCATGATTTCTTCGCCTCTGCCGGTCGGTACGATCATGAACATGTACCAGGCAGTAGCGCCGAGCTCTTTTGCAAGCTTGTAAACCTGAGGTATCTGCTCCTGGTTTCTTTTTGTGAAAGAAGAGTTGATGATAAACTCAATGCCATGTTTCCTGAAGAGCCTTGCGGCATTAATCGTGCCTGTAAAGGCGCCCTTCTGACTTCTGAAATCATCATGCACAGCCTCGTCCGCACCGTCAAGGCTCAGGGAGACTATTCTTATGCCGGACTGTTTTATTTTTTCGCAGATATCGTCATTTACAAGGGTGCCGTTTGTTGCAAGACACATCCTTAGCCCCTTGTCTGTGCCGTAACGGGCTATCTCGAAGACGTCCTTTCTTGTCAGCGGTTCGCCGCCTGAAAGCACAACGACCGGCTGAGCATAGCTCACAATATCATCAATAAGCCGGTATGCCTCTTCAATCGGAAAATCAGGATGGCCCTTTGCCTCCATTTCTGAAGACGACCGGCAGTGTACGCAACGAAGATTACATCTCCTCGTGATTTCCCATGCTATCCATTTTGGGGTGAATTCCATCTATCCTCCGGAATCATACGTTTTGCATATTATACCCGTGCACCGGCCTTTTTTCATCAAAGATGTGCTTCTCTATGGCCTCGAAAAGCGGAGGGAAGCTGGTCCTGTCAAGGGCTGAGATCAGGACAGCATCAAAGCGTACGGCAAGATGTTCAGCCTCCTGCCTGTCTATCCTGTCGATCTTGTTTAAGACAATAAGCCTTGGCTTGTCCAATATCGCGAGGTCGGACAGGATTTTTTCCACAGAGGCAACTTGCCGTTCGAACCTGGGATTTGACGCATCCACTACATGAAGGAGCAGATCAGCGTCTTCAAGCTCCTCAAGCGTTGCCCTGAATGCAGCCATGAGGTCTTTTGGCAGGTCCCTGATAAAGCCGACCGTGTCCGTTATTATGACTTCGCGCTCTCTGGGGAACCTCAACCTTCTGCTTGCTGTGTCAAGCGTTGCAAAGAGTTTATTTTCTGTAAAGGTATTGCTTTTTGTCAGGGTATTCAGCAGGGTGGACTTGCCTGCATTTGTATAGCCGATGATTGATACTATCGGCACACGCTTTTCGAGGCGCCGGGCCTTTCTCTGCCTGCGTGCCTCACCCAGCATGCTGAGTTCTTTTTCAAGAAGATGTATCCGGTCCCTCACGCGTCTTCTGTCTATCTCGAGTTTCATTTCCCCTGGTCCCCTGCCTCCGATGCCGCCCATTAAACGGGACATGGCGGTCCCTTTGCCTGCCAGTCTTGGCAGACGGTATTTAAGCTGTGCAAGTTCAACCTGGACTTTTCCGTCCCTGCTGTGAGCCCTGCGTGCAAAAATGTCAAGGATAAGCTGGGACCTGTCAATGACCTTGAGTTCCGTCATTTCGCTTATAGCCCTGATCTGGGAGGGTGAAAGGTCCTGATCGAAGATGAGAATGGTTGCGCCCCTGCTCATCGCCCTGATTACAAGTTCTCTGATTTTTCCTTCGCCCATGAGATATCTCGGATTGATATCCTTTGGTCTTT
>JAGVHR010000035.1 GCA_020056455.1 Thermodesulfovibrionales bacterium | reverse complement strand
TCCCTTTGCCAAAGGGAGGAACAATTCCCCTCTTTGGCAAAGAGGGGCGAGGGGAGATTTTCCATACAAATCCCGATTACTTATGGTCTTATTAATACTATTGGTTTGGATTTATGACCGGGTTTCTCCGCATGCTATGGTACGGTCCTTGCCCTGCATTTTAGCGCTAAAAAGCGCCTTATCCGCATTTCTTATAAGCTCTCGCCTGTCCTTGCCATCAGAAGGATAGCCGGCTATGCCTATACAGACAGTAATGTGGTCTTTTGGAAACGTCTTCCAGGTGCGAGGCATATGCTCTTTTACCGACTGCCGTATCCTTTCAACAACAACAAAAGCCTCTTCTTTCTCTGTCTGGGGCATGATGACCGCAAACTCTTCTCCGCCGAACCTTGCAATGACATCAATGGCCCGCAGACTGTCCTTGGCAATAGTGGCGATACCTTTTAGCGCGTCATCGCCCGCAAGATGTCCTTCGCTGTCATTGAAAAGCTTGAAATCATCTATATCGATAATGGCCAGAGAAAACGGCAGGGCATAACGCTCGGAACGGTTAAGTTCCTCGATGAGCCTCTCTTCGAAATACCGCCGGTTGAACAGCTCTGTCAACGGGTCTGTTATGGACAGCTCCTTTAGCCTCCCGACAAGGTTGTAATAAAACGACCTCTCTATGGCTATGGAAGCGTATGCTGCAAAGGACCGCAGAAGAGCCACGTCCTCTTCTGAAAAAGCAGCGCCCGTTGTTTTGTCGGATATGTTCAGCACCCCTATGGTCTTTCCGCCCGAAGTCAAAGGTATGCTTAAAAATGAATCAGTTCTGTAATTGGGTCTTCTTTTTGAAAAGACCTGATCAGGGGTTTCCCTGTCGCTCCCCATCAGAGGAAGGCCTTCCTCAAACACCCTGCCTGCAATACCCTCGCCTGACCTCACCTTTATCTCGCTAAGCAGTCGTTTATTGATGCCTTTTGCAGCCATTATGGTGAGATGTGAAGAGCCGTTCTCGCACAGCATCAGGGAGCCTTTCTCAGCGCCTGCGAGACGTACTGACATATCCACAATAGTTTCATAGAGAGCATCCGCAGCCTTGATGGTCGTAATATTGGCAGCGGCCATATTCAGCACATCCATGTGTTTTGCGTTTATCTGATATGTATTACGCAGGTCCACAATTTTAAAGATGAAACCTACAAACATACACAATTCAGAAATGATGTCCGCATCTTCCTGCGACAAATTGGTATTAAAAATACAGAGGAACCCAACTGTCTCGTTATTTACAGTCATGGGAAAGGCATGTATGGACATGATCTGATCATCCAGCCCCAGTCTCAAAATATCCTTCATGTCTTCAGAATAGAAGGGACCCTTCATTTCGGCAATCACAGGAAGCGAACCTGCCAGCTGTGTTGAGATCGACTCAAGATATCCCTTAAGCCTGCCTGAGGCCCTTACCTGCCTGAATTTCTTATTTTCTTCAACTACAACCGAAACACTGTCTGCGCTAAACAGAAACAACGGAATATCAGATAGAAGATCATAGACCTCGTCTGTCTGTTTATCCAGTTCAACGCCGGACAGGAGACTGAGAATCGTTTTTGTCAGTCTGTACTGTTTTGCATGCAGGCTGTTTTCACGGTAAGATCCAAGAAAGTGATGAAAGAGAGCTTGCACATGTCTGGCAGTCTGCTTTATATCACCATGTCCATTGAAGACTATTTCCTGAAGCCAGGCCCTGAGCTGAATATGGTCAAGACCGTAGTTTTTTCCATCTCCTCCGTAGAACTCCTCAAAATCCTTTTGCTCGAAATAAATACCTCCGCCTGCAATGACAAAAAGATCTTTATCGGCGCGGACAGGGACAAAAAAATAATATTGGCCCCCGGGTCCCTTATAAAACGAAATGTCGCGTCTGAGTCTCGCAGCGGCAACACTCTTCCTCATGAATTCATCGTATTCTTTCTTCCCCCTTACAGAAGCCCTGATATACGTGGTTACCTTGTTTTCGGCTGCCGGGGGCAGTATTACGATATTGCCGTTGTCTCCATATATAGCAAGCGGTATACCTGTTATACCCGATATGCTGTCACGCACAAGAGTGAGATTACTGATGTCAATAGTATCAGGCATATTGAAATTCCGGTCTTTCAGTTTGCTTGGCCACGGGCTCAGATTATTCCTGAAGGGAATCCCTTCAAATGCTGTCCAAAAAGGAATTTTATATTCTCCTCACGCTTTTTCAAAAACTCTTCCTTTTCGATGAGAAGAAATTCCCTGTTTGCAAGTTCTTCTTCTTTTCTGCTTAATTCCTTTTCCTTTTCGCCAACAAGAAGTACAACCTGATGAAAGCCATTGTCGTTTTTCTGGATTTCGCCGACTGAGGCCTCGATATTCTGGAGCCTCGCATTGATCGCCGTCAAAGTCATCCTGCTATTGCCCTGGCCTTCATGCGGCACAGCCTCTTCCACTCTGACCGAAGCCGCCCTCGTCTTTGGGCTGTTTATGATCAGATCGCCTGTTATCTCCCTGACCAGATCAACATCTATGGTCTTTATAGAGTCGGCAAACGCAGCCAGAAGGACAAAATCACAGGCAACATTAATCAGTCTCGGCGTCCCCTTGGTGAATGAGTAAACAGCATCGATGGCCCCATCCCCGAACTCAACGGCATTTTCGTTGCCGGCGACCTTCAGCCTGTGCAGAATATACGCCTCTGTTTCCTCCCTGCTGAGAGGGCTGATATGAGTGCTGACCGCAATCCTCTGCCGTAGCTGCTCGAGATCAGGTCTGCTGAGCAGTACATTCAGTTCAGGCTGTCCTATCAGAACAATCTGAAGGAGTTTTGATTTGTCGGTCTCAAGGTTCGACAGGAGCCTTACCTCTTCGAGCAGATTGGGAGAAAGGTTCTGCGCCTCATCTATAATAATTACCGACCTTCCACCCTGTGCATACTGATTAATCAGGAAATCAGTAAGTTTGCTGAGCATCCTGGTCTTGTCATCACCTGCTGAATCAATGCCGAACTCCTCGTTGATCATGGAGAAAAGCTGGGTTGAGTCCACCTTGGTATTATTGATCCTTGCGATCCTTATTTCCTGGGGAATATTTTTCAGCATGCTCCGGATAACCGTTGTCTTGCCTGTGCCGATATCGCCGGTAACAAGGATAAAACCCGAGTTATCAGCGATGCCGTAATTCAGATATGTCAGCGCCCTTTTATGAACCCTGCTCATAAAGAGAAAATCAGGATCAGGAGTAAGCTGAAAGGGTTTACATGAAAACCCAAAAAATTCCTTAAACATTTCTACCTCAAAAAGTTATTTTAAGCTGAATGGCAGCGACATTATTTGTATAGTCATCAGCCCTGGTTCTGCCGTTTTCCCTTGTATGTATATAACTCAAAACCAGGGCCATCTTCTGTGTTAGTTGATATCCTATCTCTCCCAGGCCGCTAAAGATCTTACGGTTTTCACGTTCTGTAAGAAATCTGTCTTTTTCATATCGCCCTCCAACTTTGAACGTCAGCCTCGGGTTGAATTTATATTCCATAGCCGCGGTCCCGCCGTAAACGTTATCCTTCCGGCCTGTCGCGAAATAGTTGTCCTTCCTGTGGAAAATACTGCCGTTTATCAATAATAATTCTCCGTACCGTGCGCTGATCTGCTCCGTGCGGCTCTCAAGCACACCCAGTGTCGGAGATGTCGCAACAGTTGAGGCGACCCGGAATTCAACCTGTCCCTTTTCCGAAATACGATAGACAACTCCGGCATTATAAAGCGGCCTTCTCCTGTCACGGCCTTCGTCAATATCTATCGACCTGTAACCTATGGTCCCGTCAAGATCAGTCCTTGGCCCCAGCCTGTATAAGGCCCTGACAAATACAGCCATCTGCCTGTTGTCTCTCTCTGTATCCTCAGGCCGGTCAGCTGTATATTCGGCGCCCAGATGCGCGCTCAGCACAGGGCTGATTGTATATTCTCCGCCTGCAAAACCAGTGTGCATCTGGCGATTTATGCCGTTTTCCTCCCTGTACCAGATGTTCGTATATCTGTATCCTGTGGTCAGAACAACAGAAGGGTTGACCTGATATCTTATAAATGGAGAGACCGTCAGGTTGTTGGTGTCAGTCCTGTTTTGCCGGAGGTTTGTTTCAGTGGAAGGCTGCCTTGGATCGAGGACAACATTCGAATATACATCATTTATATCGAGGTACAGGAAATTTCGGATCAGCTTCGCCTTTGAGGCAAGGCTTGCGTTATGGGAGTCCTGGCTTTCGCCGAGCTTGGAATAGTACGCCCAATGAAGCGTATAGTCGAATTTCCACTCCCATAGAGGGGCATTGTAACTCAGGTTGAAAGAGGGCAGCACACGTGTGATAAAATCACTTTCTCTGTTGTCCCGGGTGAGAAAAATATTATCGTCATATTCCTGCCGCAGGACAAGAGATGGCTTTATCGCAAATTCAGCCCCCTCTGATTCAGTGAAGCTCAGAGTCAGGTAAAAGAACATACTTGCCAAAAAAAGCATTGCCAATACGGATAGTTTTGTCCGTCCGATGAGTTTAGCCAAGGTTGGTTATACCGCCGTTTCCGCGAGATTTATTCTGCTCAGGCTGCCTGCCGGAGCGATAATAATATGAATATTTGTCCTTCTCAAGATACTCAGGCACATTGTTAAATACAGCGCCGAGGATATTCCAGCCTTTCATCAGAGAAAGCGCCTGCATTACAGCCTTTTGTGAAGTCCGGCCTTCCTGAATAACAAACAGTATTCCGTCCATAAGGCTGCCGAGCGCGATTGGATCCGCGGTAACAAGCAGCGGTGATGAATCAAAGATGATATACCTGTCCTTATATCTTGTTTTGAGCTCTTTTATGAGCATCTTCATTCTCTCGGAAGAAAGAAGTTCAGACGGATTTTCCGGCGGCGTTCCGGCGGTCAGCACTACGAGTTTGCCTATCCCTGTCCTGACAAGCACATCAGACAGTCCCACCTGGCCCTGCAGATATTCACTGAGGCCTTTCCCATTATCCATCCCAAGATACTTATGAACAGAAGGATTTCTCAGATCAGCATCGACAAGGAGTACAGTATAATCAATCTCATTGGCCAGAGAAGCCGCAAGGTTGACAGCGCTTAAAGACTTGCCTTCTCCCATGTCGGAGCTCGTTATCATTATCACATTATGCAGAGCCTTTGCCGTTGAACCGAGGATTCTCGCCCTGAGCTTCCTGTATTGCTCGGCAGCCGACGAGTGCGGGTCTGTTATGGAGACTATATGACCGTCAACTTTAGCCGGATCAACCGCCGGCTCTCCGGCTTCAAATATAGGAGTTTCCTCCCTGCCCGGTGAGGGGACAACCGGCTCAGATATAATTTCCCTGCCGGTCTCCCTCATCCTGACCGCTTTTTCCAATGCCTGTTCTATCCTGCTCACCAGTTGCTACCCCCTATTTCGACTTTTACAAGTCTGTCAAAAATTGACAAGCCTTATTCCCATATATCTGTAAAGAAATTCCATGATGAGGACAACTCCGACAATCATGAGATATGCTCCGGCAGCGGTAAAAACCTGTTTGTCTATCTTCATAGCATGCAGCCTGTCCTTTTCTGTTACTATCTTCGGAATTGTAGCAAGGACGGGCAGCTTCAAACCTGTCTCGATTGAGGCGGCATTTTTAAAAGACTTATTCATTGAATCCATGGCAATAACCGTGCCGATACCTGCTGCCGCGCCAGCCAGCAGTCCGAGCAATATCATCTGGACCCTATTGGGTTTAATTGGAAGCGAAGGGGCTATGGCAGCGTCAAGAATTTTAAAAGCCCCGCTTTTATCGGAAATCTCAAGGTCCTGGGAAACCCTTGCGCTTTCCAGTTTCTGAAGAAGTTCATCATATATCTTCTGATAAACGTTCCTGTCCCTCTGCAGCTTTGTCCACTCTTCCTGTTCCTTTGGCATACGTGTGAGGATGCGCTCACCCTCATGTTGCTGCCTTGAAAGTTCAGCAGCCCTTGCCCTGAGAGACTCGATCTCTGCATCTGCCCTTGCCGATTCCTCTCTTAATTGCTGGTAGATGGGGTTCATGGTGGCAGTTTCGGAACCGGTCCCCGGAGTCTGCGATATCTTTGCCTGCGCGATCTGCCTTTTCAGCTCTTCTATCTCTCTTTTTACCTTGATCACCTCAGGGTAGTTATCGGTAAATTTGGATGTCAGCAGAACAAGCTGTCCGTTAAGGTAATTCAACCTTCCCTGGGGGGACCCTTCATTCGTCATGAAGGTCACTGTAAGTTCTTTCTCTCCTGAGAGCTGCTTCTGGAGGTTCTCTCTTTTCCTTATGAGTTCCTTCAGCTTTATCTCGGCCTCAATTTTCCCGGTCTGATAATTTTCAATCCTGCCTATCACCGAGGTCTCACTCTGCGGCACCATATTCGGATTTCTCTCCCTGAACTCTCTGATGGCCTTGTCGGATTCTTCAAGGCGTGCTTTATATTCCATAAGCTGTCCCTGAATGAATTCAAAAGCTCCTGAGACGTCTGTCCTTCTGAACCCAAGGGTTTCATCAATGTATTCCTGCACAGTAGTATTCACAACATCCCTCACTACTATGGGATCGTTGCCCCGGTATGACACTGTAAACAGATCAGTTCCGCTTTGGCGCGCGCCCTGCACTGTAATGCCAAGGTTCTTTCTGAATGCGTCTATCATCCTTTCCTTCTGGCCTTCGGTTTTGGCCGCTGCATCAAGCCCGAGCTTTTTCAGCACCTTTTCGATAATGCTTCTGCTTGTTATGCTGTTTTTGAGGTTACTGAGCCTGTCTTCGCCGCCGCTTGCAACTCCAACACCTTTCATGAGAGGCTCAATAATGGAATTCTTTTCTATAAGCACAGTGGAACTTGCCTCATAAACCTTCGGCAGGAAGAAACTGCCCCATGTAAAAAGTGAAAGCACACCAATTGCGACAGACAAAACAATATATTTCTTCCGGAGCAACAACTCCACATAACGCCGCGCGTCAAAATCCGGTGTATTTTCCATTTTTTCCAAATACCTCTAAAACATCCCTGTTTTTATAATGACCAGGTCTCCCGGCATTAGCGGAACATCCTTGCTGATATCTCCGTCCCTGATAACATCCTTCATACGCGCCTCTATATTAATAGTCTCTTTGCCTGACTTTCTAACAACAAGAACATCATTCTGTCTTGCAAATTCCGTAAACCCTCCTGCGTTTAAAATGGCATCAAGGGCAGTCAGGCCTTCCCTGTACTGAAGTACAATCGGCGTTTTGACTGCGCCGATAACCATGATCCTTTTTTCGAAATTATCAGGAATGAAAAGCGTATCGTTCGGTTTCAGTTGAATGTCCTGGGAAACATCGCCCTTGACAACTAATTTGAAAAAATCATTACTCAGCCGTTTCCTGTCCCTCAAAATGTATGAATTCTTCAGGTCCGCCCCTCTCATGGACCCAAGTTGAGCGAGCAACTGCAGGAGAGAGGTGTTTCTCTTCAGGGTTATGACGCCGGAGGCCGCTGCGCCGGAAGCTGCTGCGCCGGGCATGCCGTCACCGAGGACATAGACCTTAAAACTGTTCACTGCCGTTATCATGACACTCACAACCGGTGTTTTTACGAATCTGGAAAGCTCTTTTTCAAGGACCGCTTTTAATTCCTGCGGACTCAGGCCTGAAGCCTTAACATCTCCAACCAGTGGAAATGAAATCATGCCGTCAGGTCGCACCGGCACCTGAACATTCAACTCAGGGTTCCCCCATACGGATAATTGGAGAAGATCTTCATCGCCGATAACATATCCCTCACCGGCTGATATTCCGGATAGCGTACATACCAGCAGGACCAACCATGCCGTAACCAGAGCTTTTTTCATAAATGACTTTTACCTTCCCTCTTGTGCATGAGAAAACACTGGGATGCGCTTGCTATTGATTGCAATAAAACAAGCGCATCTCCAGACAATAAGATTATTTTTTCCTGCGTTTGATCGCTGCATAAATACCAATACCGGCAGCGCCTGCGCCAAGCAACATCAACGTTGACGGCTCAGGAACAGGAAAGCTGCCCCTGGTCGGCCCTTGATGCCTGTGGGGGTCAGGCTGATATCTGTCAGGATCAGGGTTCCTGGGGCCCATCGCATAAGCAGAGCTCACGTCTCCGGAAATTCCAACAATACCTATGGTCTGAACAGGCATGTCAGCCACTACAAAAAATAGAACCGTCAGAAACAAACATAGACTTTTTACCAGATTGCTTTTCATCTTCTACCTCCTTGCGGTTATTTGATATTGACTCAGAGAAAGCACCCCATCCTCAAAAACAGATAAATACCAGGCAACCATACCCTTCATCAGATTGCCGTTCATTACCATTCCCTCCCTCCTTTCTTTTTCCTGTTTTTTTCAATGCTCCGCCCTCTCAGTTACATTATACAAACTGAGAAGGCTCCTAATAGAACCAAATACCGCCAAATTAAACTCCAAACAGCTCATTGCCTTGTCCTGTAATGTTCAGGCATCAGCCTGCATTACACGCTATCTTTGACGGGTTTGTAAAAAGTCCGTATGCTGCGTTACACTACAAAACTCGTCACTGCGACGTACCTGCAAGTACGCCTCATTCCTCATTTCTTGCGCGCCTTGCCTCCGGAGCTTTTTACAAACCCGTCTCCTTTTCGACTTTTTACAAGTCTGTCATCATTAATATTCAATCCACTTCGATATCATCGGCGTAAATCTTAACGCCGACGCTTCTACCTAAAATGTCGATATTAACAACAAACAAATGTTGTTCATCTCTTTCCACCACAGTACCTATAGCGCCGCTTAGCGGGCCTTTTTTAACCCTGACTCTGGCGCCTTCCTTTAACTGCGGGAAGATATCAATATTCTGTCCGCTTTCAATCAGAATTCTTAATGAATCAATCTCTTCCTGTGGAATCGGCGTAGGCGCTCCGGGCTCCAGAGAGAGAAGGTTAACCACTCCCCGCGTCTTCAGCACCTTGAGATAATCTTCAGTATAGGCCTGAATAAATACAAAAAGGTACCCTGGGAAAAGAGGAAACTCTATATTTTTTTTCCGGTCCTTCCATTGACTCAACTTCCTGGCTGACGGCAGAAAATTGTTGATCCCCTTGTGTATCAGTTCGGCCTGGGCAATAAACTCATGCCTTGATTTGACATACAAAGCGTACCAGTTATGATTAAGACCCGCATTCATACGTTCCATCCCCGCTCAAATATTGATCGCTTTACGCAACTCATTTCAAACAATGCTGTATCCCCTGTGAAAAATGATCGTGTCGCTCATTACTTCCTGAATCACTGCCTTGAACTTATCATAGTCAAGAGGTTTTACCATACAATATGACTTTTCAAATCCGTTGAGCAGATCAAAAAGGTTTCCATCAAGTTTATCAGTCAGGACTATGGTTGCAATGTCCCATTTCTTTATTTCATTCAGCATTGAAGCGCCGTAAGGATAATTAATTACTATAAGGCCTACCTCTTTATTGAACAGCCTGGCCGGAAGATTGACAGCATCCGTAAACAGCTCTACCGCATATCCCATAGACTCCAGTATCGCGGAGCTGATCCGATAAAAAACCTTCTCATCGATTATTAAAATGGATTTATCCCCCATAGAATCATAGAAGAAAGCAATTTTGATGCCATAAAATAACAGCTTGATTTTAAAAGAAAGATTAACGTCTTAAGCCAGACGGAAGAAATCCTGTATCCCCAGGATACAGAAAAGGACTAAATCAGCAGTCCCTTATTGCATCCAAAGGTAACAACTCGTTAACCCTTTGATTTTCAAGCATTTTAAAAGCTAATATGCATCTTTTAGATACAAAACCAGGGAATTCACTCACTTAATCTCTTATAAAATGCCTTCCTTGAAATGCCCAACTGTTTTGCAGCCTTTGATTTATTTCCCTTGCAATCCATGAGAGCATCCTTTATGGCCTGAATCTGCACTTCTTTCATGGATTTTACGCCTGAAGGCTCTATTTCAATACTCCTGTATGAGATGAATTCATCCGTAAGTTCAGACCGGGTAATTTTGTCGCCCTTTGCAAGAATTACAGCCCGCTCAATAACATTTTTTAGTTGTCTTATATTGCCTGGCCAGGAATAGCTTTTTAAGATTGTCATCACATCATCGGATACATCAAGGGTTTTACCTTCCCTGATGCAGAATTCCTTTACAAATTCAGATATCAGCAATGGGATGTCATTCTTCCTTTCGGCAAGCGGTGGAACTGTCAGTTGCACCACATTGATCCTGTAATAGAGGTCCTCCCTGAAGTTGCCCGCTTCCACCTCTTTCCTGAGATCACGGTTCGTGGATGAAATCAGCTTAAAATTGACTTTCAAAGGCTTGTTGCTGCCAAGCCTCACAATCTCTCTTTCTTCGAGTACTCTGAGAAGTTTTGCCTGCAGGGACAGGTCAAGTTCTCCTATCTCATCAAGAAACACTGTACCCTCTGAGGCTTCTTCAAATCTTCCGGTTCTCATCGAAACAGCGCCTGTAAAAGCCCCCTTCTCGCACCCAAAGAGTTCCGCCTCCATGAGTTCTCTCGGAATCGCAGCACAGTTCACTGCGACAAAAGGGAATTTGCTCCTCGAGCTTTTATTGTGCAAATTCTTTGCAATCATCTCCTTGCCCGTTCCGGTATCACCGCAGATGAGTATGCTGCTGGCGGAATTCTTGATCGCATCCACCGTTTCCAAAAGCTTGCGCATCTTTGGCGTGCTGCCGATTATACGATGCCGGTCTCCGGCTTCAAGCATTTTTCGCAGTAGATCGACCTCCCTTTTCAACCTGCGCTGCTCAATAGCTCTGGAAATAATGCTCGTGAGTTTATGATAATCCGGAGGTTTGATAAAATAGTAAAAGGCCCCATGAGTGACCGCATGGACAGCAGTTTCCACAGATCCATAGGCAGTAAGAAATATTACAGGAACATCGGGAAGGTTCTCTTTTATGTAGTCCAGCAACTGCATGCCATCCTTGCCGGGCATCTTCAGATCGGTGACAACGACATCTACATCTTCTTTGGTGATGGATTTTATGGCGCTATCGGCATCAAACGATCCAACAACAGTATGGCCGTATTCGGAGAGAATGGCTGAAAGGACCTTTACGGCATTCGGCTCATCATCAACAATCAGGACCTTCCCAATACAATTACCGGTCATGGTCTCTCGCTGAAGTCTGTTGTCACAGGAAGATATAACCTTGTTGCTGTTCCTTTATTTTTTTCACTTCTTATTTCGAGATGTCCGCCGTAGTACTGAAGCGCTTCACGGGTGATACTCAGCCCGAATCCTCTGCCGCTGTTCACAGCAGCCGTTTTTCTCCTGCTCTTATCTGATGCTGAAATACCCGAACCGGTGTCGGAAATCTCAATCACGATAAAATCTGCATCCGCCCGTTTTTCAACCCCGGTCCTTACAAAAAGCCGACCGCCCGAGCGCATAGCTTCCACAGAATTATTTATAACATTTAGAATCGCCTGTTCAAGCTGAAAAGCATTTGCCCTTATTGCAGGGCAATCTCCATATTCGTACATAACCTCTATATTGGCAGCATACGTCTGAAGGGCAGTAAACGCTTTGATTTTCTTAAGAAGCATATTTATATCCAGGCTCGACAATTCAATATCCGACAAGGACCTGCTGAGAAACTGTGATATAAACTTATCGAGTCTGGAAATCTCCTCTTCCATGATCTTCGTAAACTCAATGAGAGTCGGCTCATCAGAGTATTTTCCTCTTAAATAAACGACTGAGCCCTTAATCGCGTTGAGAGGATTTCTTACGCCATGAGCAAGCCATGAAGCAGTTTTGCCAATGTCAATAAAACGCTGTGATTCCCTGAGTTTATCTGTGACAGGACAGTCGGTCAGGTGAGAGATAGTGACTTTTGCTTCAGTGGATTTCCCGTCAGAGGCCGTTGAACTGTTAATAAAAACGTCAGCTTTGACCTGTCCATAAATACAGTGGAAAGAATATTCCTTTAAAACCAAGTCTTTTTTGGTCCTAAGCGACAAAGAGAGCGCATCATCATCATCAACAAAAATCCTGGGGACTACTTCATAGTATTTTCTGCCAAGGACCGAAAGGGCTGTCTGCCGGGTAAGTTCCGCAACCCGCTCATTCCAGCCTGTTATACGCAAATCATTGTCTGTAATAAAACTGTACGACTGCCTCACCATCCCCCTCCACTGCAATTGTGCAGCTGCCTGTCCTAAGACCCGGGCATAGACCGATTCATAAAATTTCGTCCGTTGCTCCGAAATACATATTAATTCCGTGCATTAAATTATAGCATGTCCGGGGCTGTTATAAGCATAGATCAGGCAGATATAACAATAATATTTTCTTGGTGAACCTCCCCTTGGAAAGCCACAGGACACACTGCAAAGCTTTTCGTCAAAAACAACCTGAGTAGTTACAATTGCCATAAAAATGCATTATAATCATGGCATGGGAACCCAGGACCTTGCAAAGAGGAACTTTTCGCTCTTCCAGGAGATATCCGGCGCCCTCGTTGCACTGGATAATATTAACTCCATTGCCGATCTTCTTCTTGATTTTGCCGTGAATTATACAGCTGCGGAAAAAGGCTCTCTTATGCTCATTAACGAAAAGGGAGAATTGTATATCCTTGCAGCCAGGGACCTCGATGTTCAGATTATCAGGAGTTACCGGGCGAGGCTCGGCGAGGGAGTAGCTGGGACAATAGCAAAAGAAGGGCTACCTGCGCTTGTCGTAGACATTGAGAAGGACCATCGCTTTAATACCGGCAGGAGAGACCGATACAGGACAAATTCATTTATTTCCTGCCCGCTTGTGAGTAGAAAGAAAATATTGGGTGTAATCAATATAGCCGATAAAAAAGATCAGACTCCGTTTTCAGAAGAAGACTTTGAACTGACAAGGATAATCTCAGACCAGGCTGCTATGGCCCTTGAAAATGCCTCTCTTATGACCCAATTGAAACTTAAGGCAGCTGAGCTTGAAGAAGTCAACAGGAAACTCATTGAGAGCGACGTTGCCAAAACTGAATTTCTTACCCGTGTATCTCACGAACTTCGTACTCCTCTCAACTCCATTAAGGGGTCCATTTATTATCTTCAGAGGTCAGAAACCCTCGAAAAGGCTGAACAGAAGGAATTTTACTCCATTATTGCCGACGAAACCGGCAACCTTATATCTGTCATAGAAAACCTGCTCGCCTTTATACGCCTCGAAGATGAGATGAAGGCTGTCAATAAAACTGTAATAAATATTGCCTCTCTATTGCGTGAAACTCTGACTTCAGCGGTTCTTCAGAACAAATTAGCGAAAAAGAACATTAATCTGGAGTTGGACGTAAATGACGATATCTCGGATATTGTCGGAGACAAGATAAAGATCGGCCAGTTTTTTATAAATTTACTGGAAGGGCTGGCCCATTATCTTGAATCGGGTGATACGATCAGGATTAATGCCATGGAGAATGACTATCTGGAGATCTATGTTGAGCTGTCCAGGAATATGCCGGAAACCGTCTTCACATACCTGCTGAATGCCAAGAAGATCTTCGATACAGGCCATCCGGAGGAAATAGTGCAGCTTTATCTCGCAAGAAAGGTCGCTGAGGTCCACTTTTGGAATATCGAGATTGTGAATATGGACAACACCTGTTCTATTTGCCTGAAAATCTCAAAAAATGCCGATCAGAAAATAGAAGCTGCCATAAACATATCCATGGATATGTTCGTAGAATATATTTCGGACGTTTTGAATGTGGACATATGTTCCATAATGCTTGCTGATAATCTCACGGGAGAATTGACCATAAAGAGTTCACGGGGCCTGAGCGACGACATAGTCAGACGCACAAGAATCAGACCGGGTGATAAGATAGCAGGCTGGGTCGCCCTTGAAGGCAAGCCTCTTCTGATAGAGGACATCGAAAGAGATTCAAGGTTTGCAAGGAAGAGTATATCCCAATACAGCACCAAATCTCTTATCTCCGTTCCTTTGAAATTGAACGACAGAGTAGTAGGGGTATTGAACCTCAACAACAAGAAGAATACTGAAGAATTTTCAAGGAAGGACTTTCATATCGCCTCTCTGATAAGTGAGCGTATCTCCTTCTTTATAGATAAGTTTACATCAGAACAATATAGTGAGCCTGATTTCAGAAGGTTTATGAAGTCTTTTGACAGTCTCATCAGCGCGGAAAAAAAATATCATAAGAAGCAGGCTGTTCTTACGGATCTGATTATAGGCATCCTCCAAAAACTTGAAGCCTCTGAAGAAGATATAAGCATCGCCCCCTATATTTCAGCTGTCTATGACTGTGGACTTGCACTCCTTGACGAAAACGTCCTGAACAAGAAAAAGGACCTCTCCCCTGCTGAAGCCCGCAGTGTAAGGGTTCACCCGTACAATACCGTATTGCTGCTCGACAGCCTTGAATTTTCAGATGTCATAAAAAAAGCCATCCTGCATCATCACGAACGCTATGACGGCAAGGGCTATCCTGACGGACTGAAGGGAGATAAAATACCTTTGCTTTCAAGAGTTATCGCTGTTGCCGATTCATTTTTTGCCATGACCATGGATAGTCCGTACAGAGAGAAAATCTCTCCTGATAAGGCACTGGAAGAGATCCGGCAGTGCGCAGGTTCGAGGTATGACCCCAAGGTTACAAGAGCTTTGGAAATGGTTGTAGGAAAAAGGCGGCCTTTGTCACGGCAGTCATAACCGGCGGGCCGGTCATGACTGTGCATCTGACCTGCAAAAGATCGTGGAGAACACTATGATGGAAGAATTTGCTCTATTGAAAAACGTCCAACTTTTTTCTTCCCTGACCGATCAGGAACTTCAACAGATCAGCAAAAATCTTAGTATTAAGACGTTCAGAAAAAATGAAACCATCCTGTATGAAGAGGATACAAATCAATATATGTATACAATTTTGTACGGGAAGGTCAAGGTCATCCAGACCAGTGAAGACGGCAGGGAAACGATTCTCGCCATGCATAAGACAGGAGACTTTTTCGGCGAAATGTCTCTCATAGACGGGGAAACAATGCCGGCAACGGTTGTAGCCCTGGAAAAAACACTCACTGCCATAATCTCAAAAAAGGAGTTTGACTCCCTGATATCAACGCAGACAAAAGTATTAGAGAAACTGCTTTTCATATTATCTGCCAGGCTTCGTGAATCATGGAATAGAATTCAGATGCTTACCTTCAACAACGCTACGCATCGGATGAAGATGCTGTTTGCCATGCTCTCAGGTGAATATGGAGAAAAAAAGGCCGAAGGTACCGTTCTGAACATCAAGCTTACCCATCAGGACATTGCAAATATGGCAGGAATAACCCGCGAAACAGTCACCAGGGTAATGGATAGATGGCAAAAAGACAAAGAGATTACCATTCTCAAGAACAAATTTATCCATCTCCACCCCGGTTTCCTAAAAAACGACTTTCGGCTGACTTCCCGTTAGATCATCTGTTGCAAAAAAAATACACCTGATGCCTGATAAACTCGCTTTTCATTATGGCACACCTTATTTTTAAACGGTTTTGCTATGGCATTATATTTGCTTCCTTAAAATTCTAATTATCATGCGCTATCAGAGAACCATTAAAAATGAGATATCCTTCGAAGGCATTGGACTTCACACGGGCAGACATGCCCGCATCACCCTAAAACCTGCTGCCCGTGACACAGGCATTATGT
>JAGVHR010000077.1 GCA_020056455.1 Thermodesulfovibrionales bacterium | reverse complement strand
TTTTCGGGTGTCGATAGCATATTTCAGCTTTATCAAAGCCTCTGATTGCTGAGGACTGTTGTAATAGAACCTGCTGTCAACAACATTTGAAAAAGGGTGTTCTGCGAGTTTGTAATATTCCAGGTAGTCCATGGCTTATAGGTATGAAACCCTGTTTTTCCTCTCCTTCGGTTTTTCCTGCGCGTCCTTGTCCGCGGCTTTCAATGCTTTGGCCCTCAGCCGGTCCATTTTATTAGAAACGTCCCGAAATCCTGCGTTCCAGCCATAGACTTTTGTGTAAAGGTCAAGGGCTTCCTTTAGATTTCGGTCCTTCTCGTAAGCCTCTGCAATGTCATATGTGATGGCCCAGAACATCTCATTTTTTTCCTTTATTTCGCCGAGAGCTTTGTTCAGGACGTCGATAGCGAGTGGATAGAGGCCTTTTTCCATGTAACATATGCCGAGCATGGTGGACGATTGGATAAATTTCGAGGGATCATTTCTTGAAGTCTGAAATTCCTTGATCGCGTCATCTATAAGGCCCATCTCTTTGTATGCAATACCGAGATTGTAATGCGTTTCAGAATCCTCGTCTTTAAGTTCTTTTTCGATCCCCCGCTTGAACTCCTGAAATATTTCGAGCACGTCATTGTCAAGCGCGGGCTCCGGCATTTCCTGGGCGTCTTCAAGGTCCAGGGCAGGCATAGTGAAGTCATCGATGTCTGTTTCTGCAGGGACCTGCGGCTGAACATGAACGTCAGGCAGCGATATTTCAGAGGGTCCATCAAAGGTTGTATCCTCTTCCTTTGACTTGAGGGTGCTTTCAGCAGCCTTATAATCAGGCGGCAATTCAATGCCTGGTCCGTCAGCCTGTTCAAAAAAGTTCCTGAACATGCCTTCTCCGGCCATGTCTATGGTTTCAGGCAGTTCGTAGGTTTCAGGCAGCTCTTCACTTCCGGACAGTTCGCCATATCCGGAATCCGCCGCTGTCTGACCGAGCGCCTGCAATCGTTCGTTTACCTCCCTGTTTTCCGGGAAAAGCCTGTGCAGCTTTTCAAGGATGTTGACAGCCTCCCCTGTAAGGCCCTGCCGCGCGTAGAAATCCGCTTCGGCAATTTCCTCTTCATAATCTCCGATATCACGTTCAAAAGAGGCGACAGCCGAATCAGGCCCTTTGGCCTCTGACCCTGCGGCGTAGGATGTCCGTTCAATAATATCCTGAAACCCGCGCTCAGCCAGCCTGGGATCTGACGGACCAATAGCAAGGGCATCCTGTATCATCTGTTCCGAGGATTGCAAGTCATCCTTTCGCCTGTAAAGTTCGCTCAGTATGAGGCATTCGGTTACCGCATCCTCTGCATGGTGTAAATCAGTGTAGACTGACTTCAGGCGCAGATGCATTTCAAGATTGTCAGGGAATCTCGGTTTGAGACCTTCAAGAAGCCTCTGGGCTTCGCTGAGCAGCCCGTAGCGGAAAAAGATATCAGCCTCGGTCATGATCTCATCAAAGGATTTATCTCCTCTGATGACAATCTGGTCAGCGGTTTCATCATCCCAGTGGACCCGTGACTCCGGTGTTTCAACGATACCTGGTTCAGATGTCACGTCAGAGGGCAGTTCAGGTTCTTCAGTTTCCCATAACGAAGATCCGGATTCAATCGGGGTTTCCGGCTTGACAGGGCCGGTTTCAGTCAGTTTGAGTCTCTGCTCTGCCGATTGATTCAAAGGGTCTGCCTGCAAGGCTTCATTGAAGCTGCTCCTTGCATCGTCCTCAAGTCCTTTTTCAGCGTAAAAGTCGCCGAGAGCTATGAGTTCTTCAGCTGCACGCTCATTTTCTCCAAGCTCTCTAAAGAGCCGGGCAAGCCTCTTGCCTGTTTCCAGGGGATCAACATCTCTGAAGGTGTTGAGGAAAGTTATCGCGTCTTTATCCGACAGGTCTGAAAGAGCCTTATCGAGTACAGGCACAAACTGTTCCCAGGATTTTTCTCTGGCGCCTGCCTTGAGATAAAGCTCACCCAACATTTTCCTCGCCCTGACGTTGCCGGGCTCCATATTGATTATCCTGCCGAGCAATTCTTTTGCTGTACCTGCAGCGCCCGACAGCAAAGATACTTCAGCGTAGCGCAGGAGGATTACAGTATCTTCAGGGAAGAGGATTGCCGCCTCTTTTATCTGTTCTGCAGCCTGCAGGATTTCGCCGGTTTTCTCCAGAAGGTGATTAAGCCCCAACGCCGCCTCTTTGCTGAGGGGTTGGATATCAAGGGCGCGCATAAAACATTCTTTGGCCTTCTGAAAATCATCTTTTTCAATATAGATACTGGCCACCTGGACATATTCCGTTGCTGAGTCTGATCTGAGGCCTTCCTTAAGAAATATCTCGGCAACCTTTGTTCTGAGCGGTATGTTTGAGGGTGAAAGAGAGATTATTTTCACATAGATATCGAGTATTTTTTCTTTTTCACCTTTTTTTGAGATAAGGTCTGCTACGGCAAGATAATATTTAATGGCATCAGTGACAAGGCCTCTTTCTTCACTCAGTTGCCCGAAGGCATAAAGCGCATCAGTGTCAATGGGATCGATGTTCAGAATTTTTTTGTACAGGGCCTGGGCTTTCTGGGAGAAACCTTCCTGTCTGAAATAATTGGCCGCTTTCTGGTAATAATCTATTGCGCTATTCTTGTCGCCTTTTTTTAAATGAATATCCCCGATCATGTTGAAGGTGTTTCCGTCCGGGCTTTCATCGGCGAGCTTTTCTAGTACAGAAATCGCCTTATCAAGGGCGCCTTTTGCTATGTGCTTTTGGACTTCCTGCAGTATGGAGGCTTTATCAATCATGTGGATAATTTAAATTCTATCGTACATAAAGAAAAAGTGTCAATAAAACAATAACTTGTTTATTATTGCATCATTGTTTCAAAAAGACCGTGCAATCATCTAAAATATGACCATGAAAGATACAAATCTGAAGTGCAGGACCTGCCACGGGGCAATAAAAATCCAGTTCGGGTGAAGGGCCATAACTCTGCGCTGCATGGACTGCGGCAAACGATACGGCATAGCGGACTACAGAGAAGAACTCGACCAGGCAACATGGGACTTGATTGCCTCGCGGTCGTGCAGCCGGGCATGAGCATCTTTTCTCCCCTTGTTGCTGCTGACAACAGCATAATCGACCTGGCTGCCGGAAAAGTCAGGGACCTCTATAATCGTATGTCATCGGCTTATGACAATGCTGCTGCCTGTTATGGGTTTTCGTGTTCAGGCTGCGATGAGAACTGCTGCGAGGAGAGATTTTATCACCACTCGCTCTCCGAATTCCTCTATCTGTTCCGGGGGCTTGAGTCTCTGGATGAAAAGTCAAGACAGGGGGTTTTTATCAGGGCCAGGGATGTTTTGCAGCTCTATCGGATTCATGATGCAGAGGGTATGGTGCGCAGAGTCATCTGTCCTCTGAACATCGACGGACTCTGCAGCCTCTATGACTACCGGCTGATGATCTGCCGGCTCCATGGCGTACCCTATAAGATGAGGATGCCTGATGGCACTGAGACACAGGGCGCCGGCTGCCATAAGCTCAACTGGGACATGTCCTCTGAAAAGAACGCTGCATGCATGTTCGACCGCACGGACTTGTACCGTGAGCTCTCCGGCATAGAAATAGAGCTTAGACAGAAGCTCGGTTTTGGGCATCGCATTAAAAAGACGATCGCTGAGATGATTACGGACATTGATGAGTTGTTTTTTTACAATCAAACCATGACAGACTTGTAAAAAGTCGAAAATGAGACGGGTTAGTAAAAAGCTCCGTAGGAAAGGCGCGCAAGAAATGAGGAATAAGGCGTATTGTTGGGTACGTCGCAGTGACGAGTTTTGCAGCGCAACGCAGCATACGGACTTTTTACGAAGCCGTCAACCATAGGAGGTAGAATGAGCATAAGGGAAAATATTCATCAGGTTACAGACATTATCAGGCCGGAACATATCCTTGTCAGCGTTTTTGATAAAACAGGGCTTGAAGAACTGGTAAATGGAATACTCGAGGCGAATCCTGAGGCGAGGTTCTATTCAACCGGTGGGACCGGCAGGAAGATTGCGGAGGTCCTCGGCGCTGCTGCCTCTAAAAACTATATCTCTGTCGAGGAGTTTACAGGCGCTCCTGAGATGGAGGGAGGCCTGGTCAAGACCCTGCATCCCAAGATCCATGCAGGGCTGCTTGCTGAACGGGGCAACCCCTCGCATGAAGAGTATCTTTTCAGGGAGCTTTCAAAGGGCAGCAGGCATGCAGGCGTTTACTTTGATGTCTTTGTAGGCAATCTTTATCCATTTACTTCTGTTATAGAAAAAGATGACACAACGTCGGAGACAGCCCGCGTCAACATCGATATCGGCGGACCTGCCATGACCATGGCGTCTGCAAAAAACTGGCATAGCGTTGCAGCGCTGACCTCGCCGTCCCAGTACGGTGATTTTCTGTCTTTGCTTAAAAACAATGGGGGCGGCATCAGTCTTCAGCAGAGGTTCAGCCTTGCTGCCCAGGCAATGAAGGCCATCGGCGAATACCGGACCTCTATAGGCAGTTATTTCACCGGGCTTGATTTCTGCAGGGATGTAAGGCCGTTTCTGAAAGTGGCGTAGAAAAGCATGAAAATCGCCTGGTTCGACTGCTTCTCAGGTGTCAGCGGGGACATGTGCCTTGGCGCGCTTGTTGACTCTGGCGTGCCGCTCAAGGCCATTGAAAGGGAGCTGAAGAAACTCAGGCTGAAGGGATATTCTCTCAGGCAGGAGAAGGTCATAAGGGCCGGCATTGCCTCTACAAAAGTGGATGTACTTGTCAGCTCAGGGGGCATGGGTAAAAAGTCTGAAGCCAGAAAATGGCTGGACATTCAAAAGATAATAAAAGAGTCAGCTCTTCCGACGCAAATCAGGGACAAGGGACTCAGGATATTCAGGGCGCTGTTTGAGGCAGAGGCAAAGGTGCACGGCAAGTCGATCAGTGCGACACATCTGCATGAACTCGGCGCTGTTGACTGCATAGTTGATATATTCGGAACACTTAGCGGTCTTTCTTTCCTGGGGATTGAGCGGATATATGCCTCGGCGCTGAACCTCGGCAGCGGTAAAACAAAAACCTCTCATGGCGTGCTGCCTGTGCCGGCTCCGGCAACCGCTGAACTCCTGAAGGGCGTCCCCTGTTATGCGTCCGGCCCTTCTTTTGAGATGACGACACCCACGGGAGCAGCTATCCTGAAGACCCTTTCATCGGGATTCGGCCCCATGCCTTTTTTTACGCCTGAAATAATCGGCAACGGAGCAGGCAACAAAGACCCTGAAGAGCAGCCGAATGTGCTGAGACTCATGATCGGCGAGTCTGTTGAAAATGCCGTGCAGGAGCAGGTCATTGTGATGGAAACGAATATCGATGACATGAACCCCCAGGTTTATGAATATGTAATGGACAGACTTTTTCGACATGGAGCTCTCGAGGTTTTTCTTACGCAGGTGCTGATGAAGAAAACGAGGCCGGGTATCAAGCTTACCGTGCTTTGCACTGCGGACAAACAGAACGAGTTGCTTGAACTGATTCTGAAGGAGACCACAACCCTCGGTGTCCGTTTCTACGTGGCAGGCAGACTGATCATGAAGCGCAGGATAAAACAGGTCCGCACAAAATACGGTACAATCAGGGTCAAACAGTCTGAACTTGGAGACCTTGTGCGCAGTACCCCGGAATATGAGGACTGCAGAAAAGCAGCTGAAAAAAAAGAAATGCCCCTTGTTCGTGTGTTGGCCGGGATAAAGAAAGCCTGACTGCTTCCAGCTGGAGATATCACAGTGCCGAAGAAATACGACAAGACGCTCCATAAATTTTCTCTGAAGGGAATAAGGACCAGGGAACATGCGGAATAATTTCAATATTCTCTCGACCGGCGGCATTGCGATGATATTGGTTTTTGCTCTCGGACTAACAGCATCATGCAGGCAAAAAGAGCAAAAGGCGATGGGAATGCCGGCAATGCCTGTGACCATCGGAACGGCCGAAAAGAAGGATGTGCCGGTACAGATCAGCGCCATAGGGTCTGTAGAAGCATTTGCCACTGTAGCCGTGAAGACGCAGGCAGGCGGTACGCTTATAAAGGTCCATTTTACCGAAGGCCAGGAGGTGAAGAAGGGTGATCTTCTTTTTACGATCGACCCGAGGCCTTATGAGGCAGCCCTGAAGCAGGCTGAGGCGAACCTTGCGAGGAGCCGCGCACAGCGCGACAACGCGCACGCGGAAGAGCTCCGCTATGCTGAACTGGCGAAAAAAGGCTATGTTTCCCAGACCCAGTATGAGCAGGCAATTACTAATTTCGATGCGCTTGAGGCAACAGTCCAGGCCGATGCCGCTATGCTTGAAAATGCAAAACTTAATCTCGCATTCTGCACTATCCGCTCGCCCCTGAACGGCAGGACGGGCAGTCTTTCGGTCCATGAAGGCAACCTTGTCAAGGCAAATGCCGATTCTCCGATGGTGACGATACTCAGGATCCAGCCGGTGCAGGTGGTTTTTACAGTGCCTGAAAAAAATCTGCCGGATATAAAGAAGCATATGGCAGTCGGAGCATTAAAAGTCGAGGCCTATCTTTCGAAAGAGGAGAGGGCGCCGGCTATAGGCAGGCTCAGCTTTATCGACAATACCGTGGATACTTTAACGGGCACGATCAAGCTCAAGGCCACATTCGAAAACAGCGACAGGAGGCTCTGGCCGGGCCAGTTCGTAAGCGTTGTCATGACCATCTCTCTTGAGAAAAATGCTACGGTCGTACCGGCAGGCGCGGTCCAGACCGGGCAGCAGGGACAGTTTGTTTTTGTTGTCAGGCCTGATCATACCGCTGAGATGAGACCTGTATCCACTGGCCGGTCCTTCGAGGATTTCGTGGTGATGGAAAAAGGGCTTGTTCCGGGTGAACACGTTGTGACCGATGGCCAGATGCGGCTTGTGCCTGGGGCAAAGGTGGAAGTCAAAGACGGTCAAGGGTCAAAGGTTGAAGGGCAGAAGGAACAGGCTAAACCGGGCAGTGCTGCAAAGGATTAAAGATAGGTGAACATTTCTCATCTTTTTATTCGAAGACCGATCGCTACTTCGCTGGTCATGCTGGCGGTCATGATCTTCGGTGTATTTGCCTATCGGCTCCTGCCGGTCAATGACCTGCCGAACATCGACTTCCCGACGATACAGGTGACATCGAACCTCCCCGGCGCAGGCCCTGAGACAATGGCGAGCGCTGTGGCTATTCCGCTGGAACGCCAATTTTCCACTATCGCAGGTCTTGATTCCATGAACTCTACCAATGGGCAGGGAGTCTCGATCATTACGCTCAAGTTTACGCTTGGGCGGGACATTGATGCGGCTGCTCAGGACGTGCAGGCAGCCATCTCCAAGGCTGCGCGCCAGCTTCCTCCTGACATGCCGAATCCTCCGTCCTTTCAGAAGGTCAATCCTGCTGACCAGGCGGTACTCTATCTTGCGCTCAGCTCCAGGACACTTCCTCTGTCTGAGGTGAATGAATACGCAGACACGATCATTGCGCCCCGCATATCAATGATCAGCGGCGTTGCCCAGGTCCAGGTCAACGGAGCTCAGAAATATGCGGTCCGTGTGCAGCTCGACCCGCAGGCCCTTACCTCCAGGCAGATAGGCATAGACGAAGTCTCTGCAGCTCTGGCCATGTGGAATGTGAACCTGCCGACCGGCAGGCTGCAGGGTGAACGGCAGTCATTTACCATCCAGGCAACCGGCCGGCTTTATAACGCCGAAGCCTTCAGACCTCTTATTGTAGCCTATAGGGGCGGCGCTCCGGTCAGGCTGAGCGATATCGCGAAGGTCAGCGACAGCGTGGAAAACGACAAGATAGCTGCCTGGTACAATACCAAAGGGGTTTCAACGCGGGCCATTGTCCTGGCGATCCAGCGCCAGCCCGGCACCAATACTATCGAGGTAGTTGACAGCATCAGGCAGTTGCTGCCCAGCTTCCGCAGTCAGATCCCGGCCTCTGTTGAGCTCAATACGCTATATGACCGCACAGAAGCGATCCGGAATTCCGTGGCTGATGTAAAGTTCACCCTTGTGCTGACCGTCGGACTTGTTATTATGGTGATCTTCCTTTTCCTGCGGAATTTATCAGCAACGGTTATCCCCAGTCTTGCCCTGCCGCTTTCGATCATCGGCGCTTTTGGGGCCATGTATGCGTTTGGATTTTCGGTCAACAATATCACCCTGATGGCGCTGACACTTTCGGTCGGCTTTGTGGTCGATGACGCAATTGTTATGCTTGAAAATATTGTCCGCCATATGGAGCAAGGCGAAAAACCCATGGATGCTGCACTCAGAGGCTCGAAGGAGATTGGCTTTACCATTATTTCCATGACGATCTCACTTGTGGCTGTCTTCATTCCAGTTCTATTTATGGCAGGTATGTTAGGCAGGATGCTCCATGAGTTTGCAGTGACAATAACAGTCTCTATCCTGATCTCCGGGCTGGTTTCTCTGACCCTGACACCCATGCTCTGCAGCCTGTTCCTGAAGCCTCAGGCAGAGGTGAGGCATGGGAGGCTGTACAATATCACGGAGCGTTTTTTCCAGGGAATGCTCAAGTTCTACGAACGTTCCCTGTCCCTGGTTCTTAATTATCGCCGCACGGTCATGCTTGTCACAGCGGTGATGGCAGTTGCTACGGTCTGGCTGTTCACCAGAATACCTACAGGGCTTTTCCCTCCGGATGATATCGGCGCGATCTTTGCGATCACCGAAGGCGCACAGGGCGTTTCCTTTGAGGAGATGAAGCGGCATCAGCAGAAACTTGCGGCGATTGTGCTTCAGGACCCCGATATAGAGGCCTTTATGTCTTCTGTAGGCGCAAGCGGGTCGCGCGTCGGCTCCAACAGCGGGTTTATGTTCATGAAACTAAAGCCGCGTCAAGAGCGTAAGCTGAATGCTGACCAGGTCATCCAGCAGCTTCGTCCAAAGGTGATGGGTGTGCCCGGCATAATGATGTTTATGCAGAACCCGCCTCCCATTCGCCTGGAGGCCGCGCTTTCGAAGGCGCAGTATCAGTTTGTTCTGCAGAGCCCTGATACGGACGACCTCTATAAGAATGCCGCTGCCTTTGAGATAAAGCTCCGCAGCCTGCCTTTGTTGCAGGAAGTTACGAGTGACCTGCAGATAAAAAATCCGCAGGTGGACCTTGATATCGACAGGGACCGCGCCGCAGCGCTCGGCGTTACTGCGCAGCAGATCGAAGATGCGCTCTATTCCGCTTATGGCGCACGGCAGGTGTCCACGATATATTCGCCAACGAACCAGTATCGTGTTGTAATGGAACTCATGCCTGAGTACCAGATGGAGCCTGCCTCCCTGGGGATGCTCCATGTCCGCTCCCGCACCAATGACCTGGTGCCGCTCTCCTCGCTTGCCACCCTGAAAAAAGGACTGGGACCTCTCTCGGTGAACCATCTGGGCCAGATCACTTCGGTGACAATCTCTTTCAACCTCAAGCCCGGCGTGCCTCTTGGTCAGGCAGTTGCTGAGGTCAGAAAAGAGGCGAAGGCCCTGCCTGCTTCTATCACTACAGGCTTTCAGGGAACAGCCCAGGTGTATCAGGCATCTACAAAGGGCCTTATGGCGCTCCTGGTCCTGGCGATTGTGGTCATATATATCGTGCTTGGCATCCTGTATGAAAGTTATATCCATCCGCTTACGATCCTCTCGGGACTGCCGTCAGCCGGCTTTGGGGCGCTTATCACCCTGCTCGTCTTCGGCAAGGACCTGAACCTGTATGCCTTTGTGGGCATTATCATGCTTGTCGGTATCGTGAAGAAGAATGCGATCATGATGATCGACTTTGCGCTCGATGCGCAGAGAAAGGAAAATATGCAACCCCTTGAGGCGATCTTTCAGGGAGCGCTGGTCAGGTTCAGGCCGATCATGATGACGACTATGGCAGCGCTTATGGGAACGCTGCCCATAGCGCTTGGTTTTGGCGCGGGCGCTGAATCCCGCAGACCGCTTGGTCTGGCAGTTGTCGGCGGTCTTGTTGTGTCCCAGCTTCTGACCCTTTATATAACTCCTGTGGTGTATTACTATATGGACAGAATGCAGGTATGGATGAAGTCGCGGTCCGGAGCAGTTACGAAAATATTTACTATAAAGCGGAGGAGCGCATAGATGAATAAGGTTGTGATGGTTGTTTTGGGCTTTTTTTTACTTTTCAGCCGGGCTGCGCGCGCAGAGCATATTATACAGAAGGGCGAGATGGTGACGCTTCAGCGCGCGGTCGAAATCGGGCTGAAAAACCATCCGTCTGTTGCTGCCGGGCAGGGAGCTGTAGAGGTAAATCAGGCCAAAAAGGGCCAGGCAGAGGCAGAATATTATCCCCGGATTGACGCAGCAACAGGCTATTCCAGAACAAAGTCTTCAAGGACCCAAAATACCGGCTCCCTTGTGGGGACAAGCGGGGGGATATCAGGTTCTTTTGGGCAGTATTCCGCATCTGTGTCTGCAAGACAGACGATTTTTGACTTCGGCAGGACAGGGACCCAGGTGAAGATCCAGAAACATAACATAGAGGCGTCAATGGCTGACCTTGCGATTACTGAAGAGCAGCTTGTGCTTAATATAAAACAAGCATATTACAATTTCCTGCGTGCAGGACGCAACCGGGTTGTTGCCGATGAAACAGTCAGACAATTTCAGCAGCATCTCGAACAGGCAAAAGCCTTTTTTGAGGTCGGCACAAAACCGAAATTCGATGTAACCAAGGCAGAGGTGGACCTTAGTAACGCAAGGCTGGCCCTTATCAGCGCTGATAACGCGGTGCGTATCGCGAGAGTTTCGCTAAATAATGCGATGGGCGTTCCGGATGCTCCTGAATATGCCCTCGAAGACAGCCTTTCTTTCCTGAAATATGAGATAAAGCTGGAAGAGGCGATCGAAAGGGCATATCACAACAGACCTGAAGTGAAAGCGATCACGGCAAGGAAGACAGCCTCTGAAAACTCCATTGTGCTGGCCCGCAAGGGGCACTTCCCTGTTCTGACGGGAAATGCCTCATGGACATGGGAAGAGGACAGGTTTTCCACCGGCCATGCCTGGAACGCGGGTGTGACCCTTTCCATCCCTGTCTTTAGCGGGTTTTTTATAAAAAACCAGGTGTCCGAGGCAAAGGCAAATCTGTATGTACTGACAGCTAACGAAGAGGCCCTAAGGCAAAATGTGCTCTTTGATGTGCAGCAGAGCTGGCTGGACCTCAATGAGGCGCAACAGAGGATCGCTGCTGCTGAACTTACGGTCAGGCAGGCTATGGAAAATTATGAGATTGCAAGCGGCAGATATGCGGCAGGTGTTGGAAATCCCATTGAGGTGACAGACGCGGAAGTTGTGCTGAGCAATGCAAAGACAGCCCATATCCAGGCCCTTTATGATTATAAGGTTGCCATAGCAGGCATTGAAAAGGCGATGGGCATAAGACAGGGCAATATTTAAATTAATTTAATGATTAATTCACATTTTATTCATGATTATATAATATGCTATTTTCAAGGGCAAAAACCCTTAGCTAAACCCCTCCTAAAGGTAGCCGGCCCCCCACCGGCTACCTGCTTTTTTAATCAAAAAAGACGCCGCCGCATTAATGCACAACTAATGGACACAGAAAATGCAGATATACCATTTTAATATATAGCCAGTCTCTTATGAGGAGGAGAGCTTTCAGCTGGTATTAATCAGTTCATAAGTTTCCGGACAGTTAAAAAATCCCTCCTAACCTCCCTTTGCCAAAGGGAGGAACAATTCCCCTCTTTGGCAAAGAGGGGCG
>JAGVHR010000034.1 GCA_020056455.1 Thermodesulfovibrionales bacterium | reverse complement strand
TTCTATATTTCTTGCAGCTCCGAAAAATCTCTTGGGCTTCTGAAGCGCATTGGAGTCCAGCCCCCCGGACAGGACCTTGCCGCTCGTAGGCATTATGGCATTGTATGCCCGTGCAAGCCTTGTAATGCTGTCAAGCAGGATCACGACATTCCTCTTGCTTTCAACCAGACGTTTTGCGCGGTCAATGACCATCTCCGAGACCTGGCAATGTCTCTGCGGTGGCTCATCGAAGGTCGAGGCTATGATCTCTGCCGTTGAAACCTGACGCTTCCAGTCTGTGACCTCTTCAGGCCGTTCATCAATCAGCAGGATGATGAGGTGAATGTCCCTGTGGTTCTTTTTTATCGCCTTGGCAATGGACTGAAGCAGCACGGTTTTGCCGGTCCTCGGCGCAGCCACGATCATGCCCCTCTGCCCCATACCGGTCGGCGTGATCAGGTCCATGACCCTGGTCGAATAATCGGTTGAATCATATTCAAGCCTGATCCTCTCTGTAGGATAAAAGGGGATCAGGTTATCGAACAGAGGTCTGTTTACATTTTCTTCAGGCGATTCGTGGTTGATGGCCTCGACCTTGAGGAGCGCGAAGTATCTTTCTGATTCCTTTGGCGGCCTGATCTGACCTGATATCAGGTCGCCGGTCCTGAGGTTGAAGCGCCTGATCTGCGAAGGAGAAACATAGATGTCATCAGGTCCCGGCAGATAGCTGTAGTCAGGGGACCTGAGGAACCCGAACCCGTCAGGGAGTATCTCCAGTACACCTGCGGAAAAGACATTGCCGGTCTTTTCCGTCTGTGCCTGGAGTATGGCGAAGATCAGGTCCTGCTTTCTGAGGCCTGAGGCTCCTTCGACCTTTAAATCCTTGGCAACTGTAGTCAGCTCGTCAATAGTCTTGTCTTTGAGTTCGGAAATTGAGATGTTTCCCATTAATTGCTCCTCGTCCGGGTTTAAGCGTTAGGGTTTGTATTCGCGCAAGGTTATGCCTATCACGCGGGGTTGTTTTTTAAACGTGCAGAACAGCTGTAGTAAATTACAAAAAGCAAATTACTTTTGTCAAGGAATGCCAGGAGCGCTTTACAATTTTTCTCAGCTCATGGTAGATTTCCTCATGAAATACGGCGAAAAATCCATAAAAAAGGCAGGCCTTGAAATCTGGGATAATCCGAATCCTGAACGCGATTATGAAATCAGTATCAGCTTCCCTGAATTTACCTGCCTTTGCCCGAGATCAGGGTATCCTGATTTTGCAGTGATCAGTATCCGTTATGTGCCGGACAAAAAAATCGTCGAGTTAAAATCCCTAAAGCTCTATCTCAATTCCTACAGGAATATGTACATCTCCCATGAAGAGATATCCAACAAGGTCTTCATGGAACTCGAAAAGAAGCTGCATCCCAGGTTCCTTGAAGTTGTCGGTGACTTCAATCCACGGGGAAACGTCAAGACAGTAATAAAAGTCAACTCAGGGAATATTTCGCGTAATTGAAGTTCTGTTATTAATGAGTGCAAAAGTTTTCGTAAGCCTCCGGGATGGTTCGACCGGCTCACCATGACCGGTCACCCTGAGCCTGTCGAAGGGTCTCTTCCGATTACTTATGAACCTATTAATAGTGAGTTTCCACAGCAGCTGATCCGTGCCCTTCCAGCCGGCTGCCGCCGAGCGCCACGAAAAGGGCCACAGTGTCCTGAAGCCGTTGCGCTCGTGCCTGAATATGGTTCAGGCTTGCCTGCTGATACTGGCTGTTGATAATCAATACAGCGCCGTAGTCCACAGCCCCTGCCTCATAATTTGTCTGCACAAGCCGTACGGCCTGGCCGGAGGCATCAAGGGCTTCAGACTGGGCCACAAGCAGCTCTGCATCATGCTCCAAAGCCCTGAGAGTGTCTGCAACCTGGGCAAGGCTGTTCAGAACTGTCTGCCGGTATTCGGACAGGGCCTGTCTGTATCTCTCGACAGCAGCGCTGCGGCCGTGCTGCAGGGCCCCGCCATGAAACAGGGGTAAACTGACATCTCCTCCAAGATTCCAGAAGCTGCTTTTGTGACTGAAGAGATCATTTGCGGAAGCGCTGCTCAGACCGTACTGGCTGCTCAGGGTAAAGATCGGGAACATTGCTGCAGTAGCTACGCCTATGGCAGCGCTTGCGCTATGGAGCTGTGCTTCGGCAGCAAGAATATCCGGTCTCTGTCGCACCAGGGCTGAGGGAAGCGCCACCGGGATGGTCCCGGGCAGCGCTATGTCCGACAGCTCGATTTGAGGCGCAGTCCATTCAGCCGGCGCACGGCCTGTTAATATTGCAAGCAGATGATCGGCCTGATTGACCTTTTGGCGTAGTGACGGCAGCGTTGCCTGAGCAGCCGCAAGCTGGGCCCGAAAGCCGAGCAATTTTGAATAGGGCGCTGTTCCGGCCTGAACCTGGACACCGGCAAGCCTGACCTGGTCCGCGAGTAGACTTATGATCTCTTCAGTCGCCCTGATCTGAGCGGCATAGCCCGCCCTTGCAATAAGAGTATTGACGATATTGCCTGTCAGACTGAGATAAGTTGCCCTGACCGCTTCACGCTCAAAATCCGTCCGCGCCTGCAGGCCCTCTACAGTGCGCTGCTTTTCGCCAAACAGGTCGAGCGAGTAGACCACTGTTGCGGAAAGTGTATATAGATTGAAGATGCTGCTCAGTGAGCTGCTCCCTATACGCGCGGGAGAGAACTTCTGTCGCGCAGCAGCAAAACCGGCGTCGAGTTGAGGATAGAAGATCCCATGGCCGGCCTGCAGATTTTCCTCGCTCTGGCGCAGCCTTGCCTGTGCAGCCTCGAGTGTCTGGTTGCCTGCAATCGCCTCCAGTACTGCACTGTCAATGACAGGTGAACCAAACAGCCGCCACCACCCTGCTTCGATTCCCGCGCCCTGTTCAAAGCGCTGGACCTGACCATCTGCAGCAACAGTTGCCTCAGGATCTGTCCCCTGAGTGTAGTGATCAACAGCAGGCAGGTCAGGTCGCACAAAGTCAGGGCCGGCTGCACAACCGGCGGCCAAAAGTATGCAGAACAGCCATGGGATGTGCCTCCATATCTGCATTTACTTCTCTCCGATATAGACATCGACCAGCTGTCCTGGATAAAGCAACATATTCGCCGGCCTTCCGAATCTGAAAATAACCGGAAGAACCCTCACATCAACTCTTTCGGTCCTTTGGCTTGAAAGCTGGATCTTCGGCGTGACATACGGCTGAATTCGCACGAACTCCAGGGGGATTTTCATGTCCGTACCACGGATGGACATCTGTGCCTTCATCCGTGGGCCTTCAGGCAGTCTATGCAGTAATATCTCATCAATGTAGCATCTGACTCCCATCTGTGGCTCAGCGCTCCCCATGACCAAAACAGGAAGGGCCCCCTGAGTATAAGTGCCATAGGTCCCCTGCGGAGAAATATAGCTGCCTACAGTCGCATTTATCGACAGGACAATTCCGTCGGCAGGCGCATTGACAGTGAATCTGTCCAGAAGGGCGCGGGAAGCTATATATGCCTTCTCCAGAGCGTTATATTGCCTTTCCTGGTTCTGAATTTCATATATCCAGGCGCCGGCCTTTATGAGTTCAAACTGTTTCTTTACGACCTCCAGATTCGCAGCTGCGGTTGCCACTGCGTTTTCCGCAGAATCCAGTGTGTCCCTGCTGACCGACCTCGGGTCCAGTTCAAATGATCTTTTCTGTTTGTCCCTCTGGTCCTGGGAGTTTTTCATTACCGCACCGGCTGCCTCAACCTGGGCCTTTGCTATCTCCAGGTTCTCTTTTCTTGGCAAAGATTTGAGTTCCTCCAGCAGGGACTGCGCAGCCTCAGCCTGGGACCTCTGCTGCTCAGCCACGGCCTTCTGGACCGAAGCGTCCAGTCTTAACAGCGGCGCGCCTTTGCGGACAGTGTCTCCCTCAGAGACAAGGACCTGAGTAATCGTTCCTGAAACCTCCGGATAGATGTTGATATTCGCTCCGTTTTTCTGGTAGCTTTCGATCACGCCGTTTGCGTAAATCCCTTTTTCATAGGGGTTGGAGGCTGGATTAAAAGCCGGTGGCAGCGGTTTTTTCTGTATGCCGTATATGTAGGCGCTTACCAGCCCTGCTATGAGGCCTGCCACAGACAGGACCATCAGAATCTTATTCTTCATGGGGCGCCCCCTGCTCTGTGCCGCTGATCCTTCCGTCTTCCATCTGCATTATCCTGTCCGCATACTCATATATCCTTCCGTCATGCGTGACGATGATTATGCATCTGCGGTCGTTAAGTACGTCTTTCTTTATGAAATCCACGATCTTTCTCCCTGTATCGCCATCAAGGGACGCTGTTGGCTCGTCAAATATCAGTATGTCGGGCCGTCCTGCGATAGCACGGGCTATCGCCACACGCTGCTGCTCCCCGCCGCTCAATTTCCTTGGAGTCAACTCTGCCCTTTCCTTCAGTCCAACAATCTCCAGATATTCTTTTGCTGTTTTTATGGCATTATCCCAGTTTTCTCTTCTCAGTATCAGAGGAATAGCCACATTTTCAGCAGTGGTAAGCCTCGGAAAGAGATGATAGTCCTGGAACACAAAGCCTACGGATTTCAATCTGAAATCAGCAATCTGATCATTGCTCAGGCTCCAGATCATTTTATTGTCCACCAGCACAGAGCCATCATCAGGCCGGAGTATCCCGGAGATCATGCTCAAAAGCGTTGTCTTTCCGCTGCCTGAGGGGCCCACAATGTAGAGCATTTCCCCGAAATAGGCCTCAAAACTGACATCCCTTACTGCATAAGTTTTCACATCTCCCTCACCGAACCACTTTACCAGTCCCATTGCCTTTACCGCAGTGGCTGTCATATCAGCCCCTGAAAGTTTCGAACGGCTCTATGTTGACCACTTTTCTTATACCGATACAGCTTGAGATGCCTGCAATGATCACGACCATAATGAATGCAATTCCAAGATTGATATAAGTTATGCTGGCAGCATAATTTGGCAGCCTGAGCTTTGCAAGGGCAATAAGGAGGGAACAGAGGCCTACACCAAGTCCGTATCCCATCATGGCCGTAAAGGCGGCCTGAAACAGGATCATGGCAAGAAGTTCACGGCCTTTTGCTCCTATTGCCTTTAGCGCTCCGAATTTCTCCCTGTTTTCCAGTATAAATGTATAAAAGGTCTGCCCTGATATGGACAGACCGACAATAAAACTGACCACTGTCATGATCAGGATATTTGTGCCCAGACCGGTCTGGAACATGTAGTATCTTGCTATCTTGCTGACAAATCCTTCCCTTGTCATTGCTATGTAACCGATTCGTCTGATCTGCTCCTGTATATACTGAATGTCTGCATTGCTCTTGGGCTCAACCAGGATAAAGGAAATTGTATACCTGGACGACGGAATATACTGAATAGCTCTTTTGTAGGTCGTATAAAGCGTAGGTGTTCCGAACAGACCCGCTGACGTGACCTTTGCAAATCCGATTATGACCCCCCGGTGATCGTTCAGCTCAAACTCTGATCCTATCTGCGGCTTTTCGAGCTTGGAGAATTCAGCATCCCGCACTGCGATAAAAGCGTTCTCAGCATAGAGGTCTTCGATCTTTCCCTCGACGAGTTCGGGCCTGCCGTACAGGCTGCCCTCATCCAGACCGACCACTGTCACTGCCTGATAGCTGCCGCTTTGCAGTCTCACCAGGGCACCGCCGGAATAGAGCGGAACAGCGAATTTGACTCCATCAATGCTTCTGACCGCATCAAGCACATAATCAGGCATTGGAATGTTATTTGCCACGGTCTTTACTGCAGGGTCCATGACCCAAACCCTGGCCCCGATATTTGTGACCGTTGAAGATGCACGGCCCAATATGCCTGCAAATATGGAAGTCATCTGGACCATAAGGAATACGGCAAAGGCTATTCCGACGATCAGAGCAGCGAACTTTGGCCTGTCGTTCGTCAGAAGTTTATAGGCGATTCTGAGGATGCCGAGCCATGCCTTCACGCTGCGAACAACTTTCATGCTGCCATCTTATCATTCCTGTTAATGTTTGCAAGCCGACTGCATCTGCTGACCACATTCATCGAAGAAACCGGGGCAGGGAATTTTGTTCATGATTTTCAGCCGTCTCCTCAATGGGGCAATGATGAGGTCGGGCAGCTGATACGGAAATTCGGCTTTATGGAGAACCAGCTCAGCCAGAGGGAGAAGGAGCTGCTACAGAGCAAGAAGCTGGCAGCCATCGGCACCCTGGCTTCGGGCGTTGCCCATGAACTGAATAACCCTCTTAACAACATCTATACAAGCTGAGATATCTGCATTGAAGAAAATAGCGGATGAAGAAGGCGTATTGATAAAGACGAGACTTGAGGAAGGCGACGCTTTCAGAAAAATCGTAGAAACTGCCGAAGAAGAGCGCTGCGACGTCATCATCATGGGAGCAAAGAAACGGGGCTGGTCAAGAAAGCTCTTTGGAGATAATACCGTTGCGAAGGTGATCGATCAGGCCCCATGCCCTGTACGGATGGTTGCAGCCTGACGCTTACAGGGCCTTGATTCATTCTTTGCTTTGTCCTGTGCGCTATGGCGACTTTCTTTTCAGGGAATCTTTTTTCTCCTGACAGTACAGTGCGCTATCCCTTTTCCTCGGTCCGTTTGTTGAAGAAATTCATCCAGACTATGTTAAAGACATCGCCGTAATCCTTGAGGTAGTCTCTCATGGCGCCATCC
The DNA here is from genome assembly GCA_020056455.1 of Thermodesulfovibrionales bacterium. GTDB lineage: Bacteria > Nitrospirota > Thermodesulfovibrionia > Thermodesulfovibrionales > UBA6898 > UBA6898. The sequence goes on along the minus strand of JAGVHR010000034.1, from coordinate 1,815 downwards.
GGTTTTACATTTCGTATATAGCGGCCGAACTGCCTGGAAACATAGGCAAGTACCTGTTTTTTTTGTGATTGGACAAAGGGATAGACACAACTTCCCATCCGGTCCATCTTGTCGAGTTTCATGATCCTTGTGGCAAAGATATCGCCCTTATTAAGGCCTCTGGTCAGGGACTTCTCTTTCAGCTCAATCTCTTCTTCGAGGAGCAGATCCCTGAGGTGTACCCGCTTGTCTTTGGAAACAGAAACAACCTCATATAAACTCAGCACTGAGGCCTTTGCCCTGCCGAGAAGCCCGATGGTCTCCTGGTCGAGGTCCTGCTTCTGCTTTATATAAAGATCTATGAAGCTTTCGCCTGCTTCATTTGCCTTATAATCAAAGACAAGCCAGTCTTCGAAGTTATGGAACCCCAGAGACAGGGAGGTCCCGCTTAGGAACTCATCCGGATTTTCCTTGTCCCAGAAATAGGTATAGGCATTGTCTATGCTGTCAGTGTGGTTTAGCCTGATATATTGGATGATGTCCTGAAAAAGCCCTTGTAGCTGCTTTGCTTCTTTTCCCATGTTTTTTCCTTATGATTGTAGGTTGTTATAGAATTGCTTCTGTTGCTGCAGAGTTACATCCTCTGCTATTCCTGCCCGTTCTTTCAGGACGTTTTCAACTTTTTGCCAATCGACTTTATTTACTGCCCCGGTTTTTTCAAGCCGCGTCCTCGCCTCTTGTCTAATGTCCCTTATTTTTCCATAGAAATCCCTATGCACTTCAAGAAAGACCTGCCCATTGTCGGAGACCGCGGCCTTGACAGGCATATATATTAACTCTCCTGCTGTCTTCGGCTCAACCTCCATAAAGAACTTTTCCATATTTTCAGGAAGGACGCGGATGCAGCCATGGCTTCGATACTGATTTACAGACGTATGTTTTATTGTCTCATGGATCATGATGCCTGGGATAGATGTTTTGAGGGCATACCGGCCAAGCGGATTGGCAGGCCCGGGGGGGACTGAAGTTATGATCTCTTTTCCCTCCAGTTCCATCTCTTCCTGGATCGAAGGCGGTACATACCAGGTGGGGTTCTTTTCCTTTGCAATCACGTTGAACTTCCCGATGGGTGTTTTCCACACTGCCCTGGTTTTTGAAGTGAGCAGGCCCAGACCTACAGGAAAGGTCCTTACAAGACGGCTGTCCCTGAAATAGTAGAGGGCCTTTTCAGGGATATTGATGATAATTCCGCTTCCGGTTGTGCCCGGTACTATCTTGCGGGTATTGATCTTTAGCTCCATGCCGGGAGGCAGGCGCTTCCTTGCATCTACATTATTGTCTTTTGCTATCTTCCACCAGTTGACGCCTGTGCGTGCGCCAATAAGCTCTGCAGTATCACCTTTTTGGGCTGTATAGATAATATCGCCTCCGACTATCAAACCTGCAGGGGCAGGCAAATCAACCCGGGAAGGGAAAGGGAGGAGAAAAAAAATAAGCAGAAAGGTCAGGGAAGGGAACATTCTTCAGTGTTCGGTCCCATGCTCAGAGTTTCTGTAATAGGCATCGACAGAGGTTTTTTCCACATCCTCGAACATCTCGGTGCGGGCCTTTTCAAGCAGCTCAACAGATAGGGCCAGTTTCAGGCTGAGCTCATCAAGCGGAACCTTTTTTGCGAAGTGCTCTTCAGCAATGAGTACCTTGAGGACATCGTCAAGGACTGATTCCCTGAAGGACTCGTCCCTGATTTCAACAGCAGCAGCAGCCTTATTGAAGTCGAGCCCTTTTGCGAGGCCTGCCTTTACTGTTGCCAGGGTCTGCATAAATATCTTGTCAGTC
>JAGVHR010000261.1 GCA_020056455.1 Thermodesulfovibrionales bacterium | reverse complement strand
TGACAATATATTGCCCTTATTTTTTACTTTTGTCAATCGCTCAGAATATAACATATTGATTTCACGGTGTTATTGAACGGTCCATTTCCAGAATCTTGCACCGAAGCAGCGAACAATACAATAAATAACTACGGCGAGCAATTTAGGGCAATCTTTTTTAATCAGGCAGTTATACATGAGTTCGTCGGCCTCAAGCCGGTTTTTCACATGAGGGTAGAGCTTTTGGCGATATTTTCCGTACATATTGTCGTGCGCTTTAAAGCACTCCCAATATTTCTCGTTCAGGCTCTCAGATATTCCGAATATATTAGGGAAGTTAACGTAATTCTTCTTCTTGTCCACAACCCGGCTTCTCAAGTGCAGGGGCAATCGCAGCGTCACAATATGAGGCTTTTGCAGGTTCTCGCTGGATGAGTCGCAACAGCCTGCGCACCCTGAAGATATGAACGTTGCGGGTGACATAGTGGAGGGCGACCCGGCCCAGGTTCTTAGGATAGAAAAGGAGCGGGTTTTCCAGAGGCAGGGTCGGTCTGCGGTCGCGCCGCTTACGTATCGGGTGATGCCCCCCGTCAATGGGATGGATCCCCATGTAAGGGTAGAAGTATGAGAACCAATGAAGGCGATTCGCAGTGGTCAGCTTCTTGTTGCTGCCCAGCGCGAACATGCGCCGCAAGACTGTCTCCATGTGCTCGAAGGTATAGAACCGGCGCCACGCATCGAGATACGTCTCGCGCAGCTCTTCCATCGTCATTTTCGGATGCTCCATTACCGGCTGAGTAGTATCGTACTTGTTCATGTCCGGGTCCATCCAGACACCCTGTTCCCACAAACGCTGATGATCTTTTGATCCGGGCAGCGGCTGCATCATGGTGAAATATACGAGGTCAATCGGCAATTCGCGCTTCAGAAACTCCACATCCCGTCTGACCGACTCTGGCGTGTCGTTTGGGAACCCTATAATATAGGCGCAGATAATGACCACAGGATGCTGTTTCCAGGCGAGCATCATCTCCCGGAACTCGCCGATGCGGTTCTGGTGCTTCCCTGCGCCAGCCAGGTTCTCCGGATTGACGCTCTCAAGGCCCATAAACACCTGGTCTACCCCTGCGCGCGTTGCCTTATCAATAAAACCTGGGATACGGTAGGCCTGCGTATCTACCTGGATTTGCATGCGCACCTTAATGCCCCTGTGCTCACGCAGTTCGATAAGACGGTCGAAGAGCGCCTCCCAGTTGCGGTTACGCGCGAGGTTATCGTCAGTGACAAAGAACTGGTGTACTCCCATAGCGTGGTTGTGCATGATTATGCGTTCGAGGTCATCGGCCGTACGAAAGCGACTTTTATGCCCATGGACATTAATAATCGTACAGAAGGAGCACTGGAAAGGGCAGCCTCGGCCCATATCGAAAATCGACATGGTGAGCCAGCCGCTTCTGGCCAGTGTCTCGCGGGGCAGGACAGGGACCGGCTGACCCTGGATCTCCGGAGGCCGCTCGAGAAAATTATAAAGAGGCTGCAATTTGTCGGCATATGCCTCCCGGACAACCAGTTCGAAACGGCCGTCTTCAGCCTCGCCCGCAAACAGGCTGATCCCGAGCGCCTGAGCTTCGCGCAGGTCTGCGGGCAATTCCTTAAGCATCGCAACACAGCCCGACACATGTATACCCCCTGCGATAATAGGCAGACCAGCTGCCAGAAACGGCCTGGCAATGTCCATGGCGCGCGGGAACTGATTGCTCTGCACTCCAACCAGGCAGACCAGAGCCCGGTTGCCATTGCGCTGTACAAGACGCAACAGGTCCTTCACTGGTATGCGCCGGCTGATCTCATCCATTGCGTGTACAACAATCTCCACATCAGGACCAAGAACTTTGCGTTCACGGCAGTCCAGGGCAAGCGCATTGATACAGGCAAGCGAGTTGGATGCGATCCAGTTGTGTTGCCATTGGATCGGGTAAGAGTCAGCGTCGTAATGCGTGGGTTTAAGCAGAATAAGATGAAATTTCATCGCGTTCCCAATATAACTACAGGCTTTATTTACTGTTCTGCGGCGCTGCCTGTTGAAGTTTTATATCCCCTCCGATGTCCTTGAATTTATTCATATAATCAGAAGTCATGGAAACAGCATCCGCACGTGTTCTGATTACGCGGGGCGTGAGAAGTATGATGAGTTCCACTCTTGTATCAGTCTTGTCGGTTAAGCCGAAAAGCCGACCAAGAAGAGGTATTTTGCTGAGCCACGGGATGCCTGATCTGTCATCAGTATTGTCATTTCTTATGAGACCGCCAATGACAATCGTCTGCCCGTCCTGGGCAATGAGATTGGTTGTTATCGCAGTTTTGTCGATTGCAGAGCCATTTAAAGAAGAAATCTCCTGCGACAACTCCAGGGCAATCAGGCCGCTGTCATTAATCTGTGGTTTTACAGTAAGGATAATGCCGATATCCTTATACTGAACGGTTTGCTGAACAGTATTGGGGTTGGTTATATCAGTTATTGTTGATGTTATAAGAGGCACCTGCTGGCCGACCTGTATCCTTGCCTCACGGTTATCAGACACAAGGATATGAGGGGCTGCAAGCACCTTTGCCATATTATCCAATGCGAGCGCTTCGATCTTTGCCCGCACTATGCCACTTGCATCTGTCGCTGCAAAGGAAAATCCTCCTGAACCGGGAGGAATGACAGTCTGTCCGATATCTCCGGAAAGATTGAAGTCATTTGTAAAGGGCTTAAGGCTGAAGTTCAGGTCTGTTTTCAGGTTCCACATCAGTCCAAATTTGAGTTGATCTGTAAGGCTTACCCTGGCCACAATTCCCTCGATAACAACCTGCCGGGGCATGATATCGACCTTCCTGATCGCATCTTCAATAAGCGTATAGTCATCGGGCGTTGCAAGGATAATGATGTTATTGGCTATGTCATCGGAAAATATCTTTGTTACCTCAGATACAATTATATCTCCTCCTTCACGCGCAGAAAAAGCCTGCTGTGAAGCCGGTTTAGGGACCGCAGCGTATTGAGCAGGGCTGACCCCTGCTGCCGGAGGTTTCGTCTGGCCCGGAACAGCCGCGCTGGTGGCCGGCTTTACTCCAAGAAATATCAGGTTTAGGATATTTGCCACATCCGTGGCCTTGCTGTTCTGGACAGGGTAAACAAAGACCTTGGCTCGAGCACTTCTTAATTGGTCGCTGTCAAAAACATCGATTAACCCCAGCAGCCTCCTTATATTGGAGGCTGTATCCACAATAATGATATGGTTGCTTTTAGGGACATCAATGATCTGGGCATTCGCAGAAAGAAATGGGGTGAGCACTTTTACGACCTCTGTCGAGGTAATATACCGTATAGGCACCACCTGCACCATTGCCGTGCCGTCTGTCTGGACCTTTCCCGGATCTCTGCCGATTTCCACCCTGGCATGTTCCCTTGGGATATCTGCTATGGGGATAAGCCGGTAAATGCCGGCATCTTCAACAATAGCGATTCCATTGACACGCAGCATGATCTCAGCAAGAGGAAGAACATTTTCTCTGGGCACAGGAGACACCAGTCTGAAATTCACCCTGCCTTTCACCTGCGGATCAATAATGTAATCTACCCGGAGGATCTCGCCGAAGATGGTCTGGATTACAGAAAAAACATCAGCGTCATCAAAATTAAAGCTCACCTCCGGCCCCTTTGGTTTTGGCTGAGGCTCTACCTTTGGCTGAGGCTCTACCTTTGGCTGAGGCTCTATCTTTGGCTGAGACGCAGTTTCCTCCAGCACCGGCTCAACAGGAATGGCGGAAGCTGCTAATCCCTGCGCTGAAGAGACCTGCAAGGAGGCAAGTAAAAAATAAAGCATAATAACAACTACTGTAATCTTTGTTCTCTTCATAAGTTGGTTATCCCGCGTCTGACAAGATTTTGAATTATACCTTATATTGCATCAGACCAACAATAGTTGATCCGGGCTTCTCCTCTGTTTATGACCGGGGCCTCCTGGAGGGTTATACGAAAAGCTTGATGAATGAGAATATTTCAGGAAGTTTCAGGTGCGGCTGTTTTCATCAGTATTCGCGCCACTGCATAGGGACAGAGTGGTTTATGGCATAGTTGTTCAGCCTGGTAAAGAGCTTATCGGCCTCCCGGTATTGGCGGTCGGCAAACTTTTTCAGCTCCTCGACCTTTTTGGGGTCTGTTTTCAGCTTTATCAGGGCTTCTCTGTACTGTTTCCACGCATTGCGCATTGAAGCAAAATTCCTGAAGTTGCTCCTCCACCATATTTCATCGTGGCCGGCAGGCCTGTTGGGCGTGTCCATGTTTTCCTCAAAAACCACGATGCGCCTTGTTGTGTCTATCCTGAGCGAATAGTTAGCCATAAAGTCCATGCCGATGAGGCCGTCGAAGGCGTTCGTGAGAGATTCGGTAACTACAGTAGGGATGAAACTGTCCTCTGCCTTGTCCACCTGCACAGTATCGATGATAGTAAAGATCGCCGGCGTTGTCCCCCCTATGCCGGCAGCAAAGGTAATAAGATTTCCGTCATCTTTTTCGAGGATTCCGAGTCTGCCGGCAAGCCTGTCAAATATTACCATGCCCGGGGACCCCGTATCCAAGGCCATTTTTGCGGTGACCTTGTTATTCAGCCGGACCGGAATAATTACCCTGCGGGATGTGCCTTCATAGGGAGTATAGGGCACTTCATATCTGTTTGGCTTATGCTGATCGTCTTTTACAGAGACTTTTTCCCCGTGCCCCTGTGCCGCAGCATCAGGTTCAGCAGATTGCCTGCGGGTGTCCTCCGGCCTTTGGTACCGCTCAAGATCCTGATCAGAGAAGATGAGAGGGGGTTCAGCCAGGGCAGAAGCCTGCAGGATATGGCTGCATAGAACAAGAACCAATAGAAACAACCTCTTTTTCACAAGCTTATCCCTATAACTGTATAGTTGTTTATGACATGGTCACGAAGGTTGAATATGTTCATATGTTTCTACCCTGCAAGAAGCCACTCCCAGAGGGAGATGACATTAATCCTCCCTGCCTCTACGTCGTAGTGACGAGTTTTGCAGCGCAACGCAGCATACGGACTTTTTTTTCGAGCCCGTCCTTCTTTAGCGAAGGGAAAATCAATGGGGTATAGACGAAATATCTAACCCCTTGTTTTATTAATGGTGCCGGTGGGGAGAATCGAACTCCCACTCCCTTGCGGGAACCGGATTTTGAGTCCGGCGCGTCTGCCAGTTCCACCACACCGGCACAGTGTGTTTAGTTGTTAATTTTAAAGTATTTTTTAGTTATTCTGCAACAGTCCATGTGTCTCATTATTGCCAATATAGTAAAAGTCGTGTAATGAAAAGCGGATTATACGGAAAATACAGAACTTTTTGTCTCATGAACTTTCCCCTGATGCTTTCTTCAGAGCCTCTTCGATAACCGGCTGAAGCTGTTGAAGGGGATATCGGGGACGGTATTTGGCGGCGCCGCGGCGTCTTTGCCCCCGGACACACTTTTTCTGCAATATTTTCGGTTGACAAATTATTTTCATTATGTTTT
>JAGVHR010000195.1 GCA_020056455.1 Thermodesulfovibrionales bacterium | reverse complement strand
TGCCTCACCCATTTGGTGATAACCCCCTTTGTCCTTTTCTCCTGTGCTTTCAGAATGTTATACCAAATTTGCCCTTCCAATCGCTGTTTTTAGGTTTATTCATCTGTTTATTAATACCTCTTCTCCTTCTTAACCACTTTCCCTACACTCTTGTTTCCATTTCGACAGGCGAACAGACAGAGGCAAATTTTCACGATTTTTTCACTTTGCAGGGTATGAAGCGTGAAAGTTAAACCTGACAGGCATCATAACTCCTTGATATTTCAGGCAGAAAAGTGGTGCCCCCTGCATGATTCGAACATGCGGCCCCAGGTTTAGGAAACCTGTGCTCTATCCTACTGAGCTAAGGGGGCATAAAGTTTGTCGATATTATACACTAAAGCGATAACTTTTCGGGTAATGAAGCTTTATTTTTGCGGTGCAACTGTAACCATCTTTACCCAGGGTATCTCAGCCTTGATGCCTTCCTGTATGGCCCTGACCAGGTCCATGCGGGTCATATGTCAACGCCAGCAATAGCCTGTGGGTCTTATCCTCACATCCTGGTCTTTAACATCAACAAACTCAATGTCACCTCCCACAGAAGTATATTTGGGCTTCAGTTCATCAATGATCTGCTTGATTCTCTCGATATCCTTTTCTATGGTTTCCATGCAACTCCTTGAATTAAAACAATTGATCTTCAGCCATGCACTGACTGAAGTCCGGCTTTTCTTCCTTGAACAATATCTTTTGCAACAAGTTTTTTTTCAATGTCAGCCAGGATCTGGTGCCTGCTTCTTCCCCACTCAGGGGCAATCAGAATGTTGTCAGGCGCTGTTGCAAAGAGCCGTTGGAATACGATGTGAGGTGAAGTCCTCGCTATAAATTCAGCAATGAAATCAAGGTATTCCTGGTATCCGAACACATGAAAAGGGTTTTCCCTGTAGAGCGTTGCGAGGGGAGTGTCCCTGACTACCTGGAGTTGATGCACCTTGAGAAACTCAATCGGAAGATGAGATACTGCTTCTGCCATCGCCATTGTTGCCTCGCGGGTTTCGGTGGGGAAACCGGCAATAAGATGTGCCCCGATATGGATACCCCTGTTCCTGGTCATTTCAAGAGCCCGGAGAAAGGTGCCGTAGTCATGGCCCCTGTTGATAAATTCAAGGGTTTTATCATAAATGGACTGGAGGCCGTATTCGACAAGGATGAAATATTTCGAAGCAAGGGCCTGAAGCATCTCGATCTTTGTTTTGTCCACAGTGTCAGGCCGTGTTCCGATCGCAAGCCCGATCACGTCAGGAACTGAAAGCGCTTCCTTATAAAGCCCTTCAAGTACCTCAACCGGAGCATAGGTATTAGTATAGGGCTGAAAATAAGCAAGGAATTTCACTGCTTTAAAACGCCGTTTTGTATGGCTGATGCCATTTCTGACCTGCTCTGATACAGAAAGTGAGGACTTGCAGGAAGACGGCCTGAAGCTGTCATTATTACAGTAAATGCAGCCTGAAACCCCAACAGTCCCATCCCTGTTGGGGCAGGTAAACCCGGCATCAACATTAACCTTGTAAACTGTTGTACCCAGTATTTGCCGCATATATGGGCCAAATGAATTGTATCTCTGCATCTTCAATTATCGATCTTTAAAGATTTCCCTGTCAAATGTCCCCGGAGTTGGCGCAGGTATCATTATCCGCTGAAACTATGGACACTGCAAGCCATTCCTTTATTTCCGCTCTTGCGGCCTTTGCATTAAAGGTATACCAGAGCTTTCTTTCCTTAGGGTAATGAATAAGGCTGTTTTTGAATTTTCTAAAAGACCCCTGGCCATCGAGGGCCTGCCGTAGGGTCTCCTTCAGGGCCTGGTCCTCAAGGGATTCGGCAAATTCCTTCATTGCCTCAAACGTCTTTATGGGATTGCGTTCAGGAATCCTTATATAGCGCTCCTGATCGTTCATGAAAATCTCGAGCGCAAGCTCGATTTCATCTTCCATCCACTCAGGGATCTCAGGGATCTCATCAGGCTCAACCTCATCAAAATCCCCGATATCGTCATCATAGCTTTGGTCAAGGATCTCCTGCGCTCTTGATATAATGTCTCCGGACAGTATGATCAACTGCCCTGTTTGTCTGTCTATAAAATACTCGAACGCCTTACGTTCCGTATCCTCAAAAGCCTTCTGAATTTCATCAAAATCCAACTGCTCCATCAAAGCCCTGCTGTCAGGGCGTAGAGATTGGGATACGCTTCTTTCTCAATCTCTGTTTCCTGTTTGAGATATTCCAGCGCAAGTGGAACATATTTCAGGAAATACTTCTTCCCCTTGACCTTTGAGAGAAATCCATACGCTCCAAGCGCCTGCATATGCCGCTGGAGTCTGCAGGGTAGGATAGTCTTACGGAATGCTTCTTCGTCAAACTCCTGACTTTCGGTTTTCATGCGCCGGATATAATAGTCGATCAGCCCCTGGCGCATGTCCTCCGGGAGTCTGTAATATGGGTCCCAGAGCATTGAGGCAATATCATATGCCGGAGGCCCAAAGCGCGCGCCCTGAAAATCAATAAGCCATGGAATATCCCCGTTTGTCAGCATTATATTTTGACACTGAAAATCTCTGTGCACAACCGATTTCTTAAATGAGTCAACCTCGCGGGCCAGCCTGTCAAGCTCGGCAGCGAGGCCTCCTGCTGCCAATACATCAATATTATTGATGCCTATTATAAATCTTTCGAGAAAATAGGTTGTTTCCCATCTGAGGTGTTCATAATCAAAAAGCCTATCCAGAAGAGGCGGGCATTCAGCAGCATGGTCAGTTACAGTAGAATGCAGTATTATTAGGATATCGAGCACTTTGCGATATAGGGATTCAATATGGCCGGCCGTGTGTATGCATTTGAGCCGGCAATAGAGGGAGGTGTCACCGAGGTCTTCAAACAGGGCCTGTTTGTTCGCCGCATCGCGCATGAGCATTGCAGGCACAGGCACGTTGTGTCTGCTGAAAAAGAACGACAGCTCAATATGCCTTGAGAAGTCCTTGTCCTTATCCGAACATTTCATCAGCACTGCTGATCCCTCTTTGGTTCTGAGCCTGTAATAGGACCTGTCTGAGCCTCCTGTGCCTATGCAGGAGGCCCCAAAAGGACCTGCCTCTCTGCCGTAAAACAGAGATACAAGAGGTGATTGAAGCGTTGCGGTTGCCTGGTTTGATTCAAGCCCGGCAATATAGCCTGGTCCGGCGATACTGTTTGATATTACGGTGTTGCCCTGAATTCGCGTTCCAGTCAAAATAATGCTGTTGCTGATCACTGCCGGCCCCTCGATAAAAGCGCCTCGCTCTATTGCAACATTGCCCTGCAGCTCAACCCGGCTGCAATCAATACTTTCATGCAGATAGATTGCCTCTCCGTCTTTTTTCAGGGCATCAAAAACTGCTGCGGCATAAGCATCAGGTGTGCCTATATCAGTCCACGCCTCGCCTGAAAAATCCAAAGTCCCTATCTCATATCCTGCGCTGATTGCCCTTACCCATGCAGAAACAACACTTGAGTCTCCTTTAGGAAGAAAATCCAGGAACTCAGGGGAATAAACAGCTATGCCCATAAACGCAATTTTACATAATCCAGCCTCATCCCCTTTCATTGCGCCGACCTGCCTGACGCAACCTCGTCCGTCTATCCCTACATTATTGAACTTTTCATGGGCATGGACAGCAAGAGTTACCAAGTCCTTGGAATTATGATGTTTTTTTATTAATAACTCAATTTCAATATCAGTAAGAATGTCAGAATTATGGACAATAAAAACAGAATCTCTTAGGAATTGTTCAGCATTCTTTAAAGCGCCACCTGTACCAAGTGCCTGTTCTTCTAAAAAAAGTTGGATTTTGTCAGAAAAGAGGCTGGTCTCGGACCAGGCTATGATCTGCTGGTAGAGGTGGTGCATATTAATTCCTACCCTTTCCGGGCAGATGGCTGCAATATTGTCTAAGACATGCTCAATGACAGGCTTGCCTATAATTGGAAGAAGGGGCTTTGGCAGATGATCTGTTATTGGCCTGAGGCGTTGCCCAAAACCCGCGGCCAGGATGAATGCATTGATTTTTTTCACTAATAAATCAGATAGTTTCTTCTTATCTTGTTGTCAAAGGCCATAAGCTCTTTTTCCCACCCCTTTTCCATGTCCTTCAGAGAAACGCCCTTCTCAATATCTTTTCTGAACCTGTCCTTCCCGGCAAGAATGTCTATGGGAAGAAGTTTGTCTTCATATTCATAGGGCGGCCTGTTCCATCTGAATTTCTTCGGATAAAGCTCGTATATGATCTTAAGAACTGCTGCTGCAGTTTTGAAAGGCCGAAAAAGCTCCCGGTCAGTTATATGGATCTGGGCCCCGCCGCAGAGCTTGCCTGTATGTTTCTGAAATGTAGGCAGAAAATGCAGAGGCCTAAAGATCGCGCCTGGAAGCCTCATTTCTTCCAATCTTTTTACCAAAACATCCGGATCGATAAAAGGAGCGCCGAATATTTCAAAAGGCCGGGTTGTTCCCCGGCCCTCGCTGAGGTTCGTGCCTTCAAGCAGGCACATACCGGGGTAGACCGCTGCTGTTTCAAGCGTAGGCATATTGGGGGAGGGCAGGACCCAGGAAAGGCCGGTTTCGTCAAACCACATGTCCCTTTTCCATCCCTTCATCGCAATAACATGGAGATCCACATTCGGATAATAGATATTCTTCAGATATTGGGCGATTTCTCCTATTGTCATGCCGTGCCTGACCGGGAGACTCTTCAGCCCGACAAAGGAAGCATAGGCCAACTCTGATACAGGGCCTTCAATCGCAATTCCATTGATCGGATTTGGCCTGTCCAGAATTATCATACCTTTATTGAGTTCGTGACAGGCTTCCATAACAAGCGCCATTGTCCAGATGAAGGTGTAATAACGGGCTCCGATATCCTGAAGGTCTATAACCATCACGTCTATGTTGCGCAGCATCTCAGGAGAAGGTTTTCTTGTGTTGCCGTAAAGACTGTATACAGGAAGTCCGGTCTTGCGGTCTCTGAAGCCGGACCATTCGATCATATTATCCTGGGTCTCTCCCCTGATCCCATGCTGAGGACCAAACAATGCCTCTACCTTGCATTTTCCGGAACTTATACAGATATCTGCAGAATGATTAAGATAGCTGTCAACAGAAGCAGGATGCAGCAGAAGGCCGATCCGGGCTGAAACGAACTGCTTTGGCCATTTCTTTATAAGAAGGTCGAGACCGGTTTTAATCAGGACAGGCATGTCATAACAATTACAAGTAGCTTTCAAACTGACACCTGACCACCCCTTAATACCCTCCTGCCATAGGCTGGAAGCTTTTGGGTATCAACTCCCTTCCTTTGTCAATGAAGGGCTGGTGTGGAGGTTTTAGCGCCATCTTTTTTTTGCGAACTGGAGTTAGTCCAATAAAAGGTTTCTGATCGCCATGGTAAGGTCTTTCAGGCGAATATCGCGGGTCTGCTCTGTTACTTCAAATATCTGAACATCCTCTCTTTTCTTAACATCAGAGATAAAACCAGTCCCTTTTTCCGTAATCGTTGCAATAAGAGGTTTGCCTGAGTCGAGCAGGGTAGTGATTATTTTCGTAAATTTTTTTGATTCGCATTCCATCTTCCCTATCTCATCGATAACATAAAGACCTGTCTTTTTTTCTCTGGAAAAGGTCAGATCCAGAAAGGTTTCAAACGCTTTAATGTCAATTTTGTACTTACCGACGATTACCTTGCTCTTCAGCCTTACATGGGCGAAAAGTTTGCTGTCTCCGTAGAGATTAGCAACCTCAAATCCAACCCTGTTCCCTTCCTCTGTAAGCTCTGAGGTAACAAAGCCTACAGGGTTAAACTCCTTGAAAATAACGCAAAGTCGTTTTAACAGAGTTGTTTTCCCGGCGCCGGGAAGTCCTGAAATTAGAATGTTTTTCATTGCAGTAGAATATCCAGAAGCCTGTCAAGCTCCTCAAGAGAATAATACTCTATCTCTATCTTTCCCTTCCTCTTGTTTTTTTGGATGAGATGAACCTTAGTAGCCAAGTGCCGAATAAGTTTTTCCTCAAGAGACGCAATCTGAGGATCCTGTTCGCCATTTATTTTAGCAGGTTTTGTTGTTTTTTTGGCTAATAATTCTGTTTCCCTGACGCTCAGCCTCTTTTTTATGATTTTTCTGGCTGCCTCGATCTGGACCAATCGATTTTCTATCGCAAGTAATGCCCTGGCATGTCCCATACTCAATTTACCTGCGTCTATCATGTCCTTAACTTCAGGTGGAAGCCGCAATAGCCGCAGATAATTGGCAACAGTAGCCCTTTCTTTACCAACCTTATCGGCAAGCTCTTCCTGTGTCAGGTTGAACTCCTCCAATAGCCTGTGGAACCCCTCAGCTGTTTCAATCGGATTGAGCTCTTCCCTCTGAATATTTTCTATCAGGGCCATTTCAAGTGCGTCCCTGGAGTCAACATTTTTAACAATGGCGGGTATTTTTTTAAGCCCTGCAAGGACCGAGGCCCTCCATCTTCGTTCCCCTGCAATGAGATTAAATGTGCCGTCTCCGGTTCTGGACACTAATATCGGTTGGAGTACTCCTTTTTCTTTAATGGAAGCCGAAAGCTCGGTCAGTGCTCCTTCGTTGAATACTTTTCTCGGCTGCTGTTTGCCGGGCAGCACACGGTCTACGTCAACCTGTATTATATTGTCTCCCCTGTCGGGGATGAGGGCGTCAAGCCCTTTGCCCAATGCTGTCTTCACTCAGTATCTCCTTTGCAAGCGAGAGATAACTCTGCGCGCCACGGGATTTCATGTCATAGAGCATGACCGGCTTCCCATGGCTTGGAGCCTCTCCCAAAGCAATATTTCTTGGGATTATAGTTTGGTATACCTTTTCGCCAAAATGCCTTCTAACTTCATCCTCAACCTGATGAGCAAGATTATTTCTTATATCAAACATGGTCAGCACAATCCCCTTTATATCAAGGTGATGGTTGAACGATCCCTGGATAAGCTGGATTGTCTTTAAGAGCATGCTCAGTCCCTCAAGCGCATAATACTCGCACTGAACAGGGACAAGCACAGAATCAGAGGCAACAAGGGCATTCAGTGTAAGCAGTCCAAGCGACGGAGGACAATCTATAATAATGTAACGATATTCCTCTTTAAACTCCTCAAGCGCACTGGCGAGGATTCTCTCTCGCCCCTCTTTGCCGACAAGCTCGATCTCTGCGCCAAGAAGGTCAATACTGGAAGGCGCGATGAAAAGATGTTCTATCTGTGTCTCCATAACAGCATCATTAAGGCTGCAATGACCTGCCAATACGCCATAAAGAGTATTTTCCACTAAATCGCGGACTATTCCGATCCCTGAGGTTGAGTTTCCCTGAGGATCAATATCTATAAGAAGTATTTTTTCCCCAGATAGTGCAAGCGAGGCCGCAAGATTGACCGCTGTAGTTGTCTTGCCTACGCCGCCCTTCTGGTTCACTATCGAGATAATTTTGCTCATGGGAAAGTATTATAGCATGTTGGGCAACCAGAAAATAAGAAAATGTAGCGGGTAACTGGCATTGTTCCACGTGGAACATCAGCAGTCAGGCCAATGAGACGCCACACAAAAACCAGCCAGAGTTTGCCTATAAAGTCCTTTTTCCATCCCGACATTACCGCAGTCTCTGTACTTATCAGAGCCCCCCCCTATTAACGGACTTTTTACGAACCCGTCACATTTGATAAGTAGTTACATCTGAGCAGCTATGATACAATCTACAATGCTCGACCTATTGAAAATAGCCCTAATTTTCGGCCTCATCCTTCTGTTGCTCAGAAAAAAGGTGGCCATCGGCCATGTCATGCTTATTTCCTCAGGCGCTCTCTTTCTGTTATACGCCATGAACCCCCTTCAGATCCTGACAGCTGCAAGAAAGGCTTTTATCAGCAGCATAACGATCAAGCTTCTTCTTTCGCTGTCGCTCATAAAGGTATTTGAACTTGTTCTTCGAGAGCAGAACGTCCTTTCGTCAATGATGTCAACTGTCAAGGAGACCTTTGTATCAAGAAAAGCAGTTATGATATCCATGCCCCTGCTCATCGGTATGCTTCCTTCTCTTGGTGGCGCATATTTTTCCGCCCCAATGGTCGGAGAAGCAACAGAGGACCAGGAGATGGGCCAGGATGAGAAGGCCTTTATCAACTACTGGTTCAGGCATCCCTGGGAATTTATGCTTCCATTATATCCTGGAATCCTCTTTGCTTCCGTAGTCTCAGGCATTCCTCTAAGCAGCCTTGTTATGGCCAATATCATCTATGCCCTTACGATGATAATCACAGGCTTTATCTTCAGCATGAGGCGCGTAAACAGTCCTGCTCCCGCTGAAAAAAGGAGTGTTCCTCATGCCGGAGCAAAGCAATGGCTGAACTTCCTGCCTATAGCTGCAGTTCTTGGCCTTGTATTGATTCTGAAGATAGAACTCCACTCAGCCCTGATCATAATATTAATTCCTCTTTTTATTTTCTATAGATACGGCGCCATAAAGATCATCCGTTCACTTAAACACGGGTTTTCAATGAACCTGATCATTATGATAGCCGGCATAGTGCTTTTCAAGGAGATGATGGAGGCATCCGGCGCAGTGGCGAATCTGAGCAGGTTCTTTGTCGAAAATGGAATACCTTCTGTGCCGGTCTTCTGCCTGCTTCCTTTTATTGCAGGGCTTCTCACAGGGCATACTGTCGGGTTTGTCGGCAGCTCCTTTCCACTTCTTCTGAGCATTGTTGATCATGTTTCGCTGTCTCTCATATCCCTCGCCTTTGTCTCAGGCCTGATTGGTGTCCTTCTGTCTCCTGTGCATCTCTGCCTCATCCTTTCAAGGGAGTACTTCAGGGCAGATCTTTCCGGCATCTACAGAAAAACAATCCCGGCTGGCGCCATAGTCTTTGGAGTGGCAGTGATTCGGTATTTAATAGCACGATGAGTTAAGTTTTCCCTATTTTTGCATTCAGAGCCGACAATCCTCAAATCCTTTCAAGGCTATATGATTTATTCAGAGGCCTGAGCCGGAAGTTTTACCCCTTTTAGCACTGATTTTTTTCCGCCAAAGCCTGTGCATTGCTCAACAGAAAAACCAGCAGCGACAAGACCGCGTCTGACAGCGCCTGCCACCGTGTAAGTGGCACAGGTCCCTCCGGATACGGTTTTTTCTCCAATAGACAGAAGAAGCTCAGGACGCCATATGGAAGGGTTTTTCTTTGGACCATGACCATCCAGAAACCATGCGTCACAAGGCACTGTGAGCGTTCGGACCATTTCGAGGGCCTCGCCGATCCAGAGATTTAAAGTCAGTACGCCGAAAGGCCGGTTAAACACTATCCTGCGCCACCCTGGCCCGGGAAGCTCAAGGCGGTCATAGGCCTGCACCAGCTGATCAATAAGTGGACCGACCTTTGGTCGGAATCCTTCAAGAATTGACGCCATGCGCTCAGAGGTGACCGGATGCAGTTCAACTGAATTGTAGCTTATGCTCATATCTGTTGTGCCGCAATCGTCCAGAAAATCCAGGAGAGCTATAAGCAGACGACCCGCGCCAAAACCTGTTTCACCTATTCTGAATTCTTTCCTCCCAGGCCCCGTGGCCGAGAAAATTTCCATGAAGCCGCTGCCCTGAAAAAAGACATGCTTGGCCTCTTCAATAGCATTGACCACATCGAAATAGCGGTCGTCATAGCGCTCGTTCATAAGATATGGAGGGACCTCCATTATATCTTTGTGCCCTTCAACAGCGCTGAATTGGTAACCACTGACAGAGAACTCAAGGCCATCGCCGCAGCAGCCACAATGGGGTTTAGGAGTCCAAAGGCAGCGATTGGTATTCCGATGGTGTTGTATATGAACGCCCAAAAGAGGTTCTGTTTTATCTTTCTCATGGTCTTTCTGCTGAGTTTTATGCCCTTGATCACGTCTCTGAGATCGTCTCTTACCAGGATAATGCCGCCTGTCTCTTTTGCCACGTCAGAGCCGCTGCCTATGGCTATCCCGATATCTGCCTGGGCAAGTGCAGGCGAGTCATTTATCCCGTCTCCGACCATTGCCACAACTTTTCCTTCAGCCTGAAGTTCTTTAATAACTTTGGATTTTTCACCGGGCAGGACATTTGCAACAATCCTTTCAATTCCGACTTTAGCTCCGATGGCCCTTGCGGTTTTTTCATTGTCTCCTGTCAGCATTACAACCTGAATACCTTCGGCTTTAAGCCCCTTTACTACATCTGCTGCGTTTTCCTTTAAAGTATCTGCAACTGCAATCAATCCGATAAATCTCTTATCTTTCGCAACAAGCATCACGGTATTGCCCTTTTCTTCAAGCCCTGAGATTACAGACTCTTTATCCTGTATGCCAATATCAAAATATTTCATAAGTCTCCTGTTGCCTATCAGGATTTCTATTCCATGAGATTTTACTTGAACACCATGTCCCGGTATGGCCTCAAATGCCTCTGCATCCGGTATGGCAAGCCCTGTCATAGCAGCCCTTTTTAAAATTGCCTCAGCCAGAGGATGTTCAGAACCTTTTTCCGCAATCGCGGCAAGCTGAATTATTTCACCTTCGCTGACACTATTTACTGACACTATCTCTGTTACCTCTGGTTCACCCTTAGTGAGAGTGCCGGTCTTGTCAAACACCACCGCATTCAGTTTTTCAGCCCGCTCAAGATATTCAGCCCCCCGTATGAGTATTCCCAGTTCGGCCCCCTTACCCACTCCTACCATAAGGGCCGCAGGAGTCGCAATCCCCAGGGCGCATGGACAAGCGATGATTAAAACAGCGACAAAGGACAAAAGTGCCATAGTGGAATTTCCGAGAAGGACCCACACAATAGCTGACAGAAATGCAACGCCTATAACCGCAGGGACAAAATATGAAGCCACCTTGTCGGCAAGTCTCTGAATCTGCGATGATGATGCCTGTGCCTCCTCCACCAGTTTAATTATCTGGCTCAATGTTGTGTCTGCTCCAACCCTTGCCGCCCTGAATTTGAATGACCCTACTTTGTTCAATGTGCCGCCAATAACATCATCCCCTGCTTTTTTCTCAACAGGCACACTCT
>JAGVHR010000081.1 GCA_020056455.1 Thermodesulfovibrionales bacterium | reverse complement strand
GGCACCAGAAAAGAAGAGCTCCTTGTTGAAAAAGATATACTCAACAAGATATGGATATTAAGAAAAGTGCTGAATTCTCTGAGCACAGTGGAAAGCATGGAATTTCTTCTCGGCAAGCTGACCGGCACCAAAAGCAATAAAGATTTCTTTGATATGATGACCAAATAGCCTGCGGGAGAGGTCATGCCCGAACCGGGCCGTGCGAAAAAGCAGGCAAAGACAAATCCTCATGAATCCGGGCGCAGACCCGCCACACTATGGGACCAACCAAAGCATATGATGTAATTGTTATCGGCGCAGGTCATGCGGGGTGTGAGGCTGCGCTGGCCTCAAGCCGCATGGGGCTCTCGACCTGCCTGTTCACCATGAACCTTGATACCATAGCCCAGATGTCCTGCAACCCTGCCATTGGAGGGCTCGCAAAGGGCCATCTCGTGCGTGAGATCGATGCGCTCGGAGGGGAGATGGCAAAGGTCGCCGACATGGCAGGCATACAGTACAGGATGCTGAACAAGTCAAAAGGTCCTGCTGTATGGTCATTGAGGGTCCAGGAAGACAGGGTGCTTTACCGGCTCAGGATGCGGCGAGTGCTCGAAGAGCAGTACAACCTCGACATCAAGCAGGCAACCGCTGAGGAGATACTCACTGAAGATAATATTGTCCGGGGAGTGAAAAACGCCTTCGGTGTTGTTTACGATGCACAATGCGTAATAGTCACAACAGGCACTTTTCTAAAGGGTTTAATTCATATCGGCCATGATACCTTTGCTTCAGGAAGGGCCGGAGAATTTCCCTCAGTGGGCCTTTCAGACAGCCTGTTGCGACTTGGCCTGGAGCTCGGCAGGCTCAAGACCGGGACTCCTGCGAGACTCGACGCAAAGAGTGTGGATTTTTCCAGGACTGAGGCCCAGCATGGCGATGACCCCCCAACTCCTTTTTCCCATAGCACATTGCGAATCGTAAATCCCCAGCTCCCCTGCTTCATGACCTATACAAACGGGGAAACGCACCGAATAATAAGGGAAAATCTCTCCCGCTCGGCAATGTACAGCGGCAGGATCACCGGTATCGGTCCGCGCTACTGCCCCTCGATTGAGGACAAGATAGTGAAATTCGCGGATAAAGAGCGGCATCAGGTCTTCCTTGAGCCCGAAGGCCTTGAAACAACCGAGTATTATGCCAACGGCGTCTCCACAAGCCTGCCCTATGATATTCAGCTTCAGTTCCTCAGGACCATTCCCGGGCTTGAGCAGGTTGAGATCATGCGGCCTGCCTATGCCATTGAGTACGACTTCGCATTTCCGACCCAGCTGAAACATTCACTCGAAACAAAGAAGGTCGAAGGGCTTTTCCTCGCAGGCCAGATAAACGGGACATCAGGGTATGAAGAAGCTGCTGCCCAGGGGCTTGTGGCAGGCATCAATGCCGCACTGAAAGTCCGGCGCGAGGCCCCTTTTGTTCCTGCACGGCATGAAGCATATATCGGCGTGCTTATTGATGATCTTGTAACAAAGGGAACAAAAGAACCCTACAGAATGTTCACCTCCCGCGCAGAATACCGTCTTCTCCTCAGGCATGACAACGCTGACCTGCGGCTGATGGAAAAGGGACATGAACTCGGCCTGCTGCAGGAAGATACCTACAGAAGGTTTCTCGTAAAAAAGGAGGCCATAGGCAGGGAATTGGTCCGTCTGAAGAAAACACGTGTAAAGCCGCTCCTCGTCAATGATAGTTTGCGAAGCCTCGGCGCATCAGGCATTGAAGAGGATGTTTCGCTGGAGCAACTGTTAAAAAGACCTGAAGTAACATACTCTGTAATCAAGCTGTTCTGTGCTTCGGACAGGGAATTGGGAGAAGAAGTCGAGCAGCAGGTCGAGATACAGACAAAATATGAAGGATATATCGCGCAACAGTCACAGACAGCGGAAAAGCTGAAGAAACTTGAAGACAAAATAATACCGCATGACTTCAATTACCGGACGCTGCCCGGTATATCCAAAGAGATCCTGTTCAAGCTCGAAGAAGTCAGACCGGTCAGCATCGGACAGGCAGGCAGAATACAGGGGATGACACCTGCGGCGCTTTCGCTTATCGTGGTGGCAACAGAAAAAGCCCGGCGCAGAAAATCCGCCCAGTAGCTGAGATCTGAACGCTTACTACGCTTGAACTGCATTATGGCATCTTAAGGTCATAGGCCTTTATCCTGCGATGGAGGTTGCTGCGTTCGATCTCGATCATCTCAGCGGTCTTTGAAACATTCCACGAATTTTCTTCGAGCTTCCTGAATATGAAGTCCTTTTCAAAGGCTTCTCTGGCATCCTTAAGCGCATTAAGTGAAAAATAATCAGGTCCGGGCGAATCTCCTGAGAGGATATCGACATGCGTTATGACTCTTGAAGAAGTCATTATTACAAGCCTTTCAATTACATTCCTGAGTTCACGGATATTGCCGGGCCAGGCGTATCTCTGAAGCGCCCTGAGCGCCTCAGGCGCGACTTCCTTTTTCTGCTGGCCGTACTCAGCTGCAAAGTTATCAAGGAAGTGGGAGACCAGCAGGGGGATGTCCTCGGAACGGTCCCTGAGCGCAGGCACCCTTATGGGGATAACATTCAGCCTGAAGAAAAGGTCCTCTCTGAAATTCCCCTTCTTTACCTCTTCAGCCAGGTCTTTGTTGGTTGCGGATATGATCCTGACATCGACCTTTATATTCCGGCTGCCGCCTACACGCTGGAATTCCTGGGTCTCGAGCACCCTTAATACCTTCGCCTGCGTCTGGAGCGACATATCTCCGATCTCATCGAGGAAAAGGGTCCCTTTGTCGGCAACCTCAAACTTCCCCTTCTTGCGCTCAAAGGCTCCGGTAAATGACCCTTTCTCGTGACCGAAAAGTTCACTCTCGATCAGCTCCTGAGGAATCGCAGCGCAGTTCATCTCAACAAAGGGACCGTCCGCCCGCATACTATTTTCATGCAGGAGATGGGCAACGAGCTCCTTGCCTGAGCCGCTCTCACCGAGGATCAGCACCCTGCCGTTGCTTGCTGCTGCCAGCCTGATCTGCTCAGCGAGCTGCTTCACTTTTGGTGAATCGCCTACAAAACGCCACTTGCGTGAAAGGTTTTCCCGGAGCGCCCTGTTTTCGATCTCAAGTCTTCTTTTTTCAAGCGCTCTTTGTACTGTCAGCAGCACCTTGTCCAGGGAAAGCGGTTTTTCAAGAAGGTCATAGGCCCCCATCTTTGTGGCCCTGACCGCATTTTCTATGTTCGCATGGCCTGAGATCATGATGACCGGAAGGTCAACGAAGGTCTCTTTGAATTGCTGAAGCGTTTCTATGCCATCCATGCCTTCCATCCAGATATCGAGCAGCACAAGATCAGGGGCAGTTTCCCTGGCAGACCTTATTGCCTCCTCTCCTGAAGACGCGACAATAACATCGTAGCCGTCATCTTCAATAATCTGAGAAAGGCTTTCGCGGATACCCTCTTCGTCGTCAACTATCATTACCAGTGCCTTTGCCATCTATCCTTCCTTTATCGGCAGCTCTATAGTGAAAATCGTACCGTGCGGTTTGTTGTCCCTGACCCTGATATAACCTCTGTGTTCCGTCACGACCCTGCTTGCAATCGCGAGCCCCAGCCCTGTGCCGTCTTTTCTGGTCGAAAAATAGGGCAGGAAGAGCCGTTCCTTGTCATCCTCATGTATGCCCGGCCCATTGTCTGACACATCAATATATACCCTGTTTGAAAGGATATCATGCTCTAACATTATATCTATCCTTCCCTGATTCTGCATCGCGCGGATCGCATTGTCAACGATATTGATAATGACCCTTTTGAACTGTTCCGCATCAAGCTCCACCGGGACTTCGCTGCCCTTTGAAGAAAAAAACATCTCAATTCCCTTATACCCCTTGTAGAGCGTTACCACTTCCTCCATAATCGTCGACAGAAACACCGGCGCTTTTCTGACCTCAGGCATCTTTCCAAAGCGTGAAAATTCATCCACAAGTCTCTTGAGACTTTCCACCTCCCGAATTATCGTCTTTGTAGCCCGGACAAAGACTTTTCCGAAATCCTCGTCCTGGTTCTGCCATTTTTTTACCATATGTTCTGTCGACAGTTTAATGGGCGTAAGCGGGTTTTTGATCTCGTGGGCAATCCTTCTGGCAACCTCCTGCCAGGCAATGGCCCTCTGTGCGCGCGCAACTTCAGTAAGGTCATCGAACACGACAAGTGTCCCCATAAAATTGTCGGAATCCCTGAGGCCTGTTATGAATATCCTGAGCAGGGTGAGCTTTCCCCCGACCATGACCCTGATCTCCTTCTCCATCCCCTTGAAATCCTTTATGACAATACCTTTGATGGCCTGCTTCAGCTCCTCTGAATTCAGGTGGGCAAGCAAAACAGTGTAGGTCCTGTTTATCAAGTCTTCAGGGGAAATGCTCAGTATCCTGCATGCGGAGGTGTTTATCGTCAGAATATTACCGCCTTCGTCGAGAGAGATGACCCCGGAGTTCACATTCTCCAGTATCTTCTCTATGATCAGCCTGCGCCTGTCAGACTCTGCATACGCAAGCTGGAGAGATTCCTTGTTGTCCTTAAGCTCTCTGACCATATTATTGAAAGAGCCGGCCAGAAGACCGATCTCATCATCCCTTGTAATCTCTACAGACATATTAAGATTCCCTCTTGCCACTTCTTCGGTGGCCTGGGCCAGGGCCTGGATCGGATCAGTTATGCCGCGAGCGATCCTGAGGGCGCTCCAAAGCGCCATGAAGACCATCATCAGGGTTGAAAAGCCGAGAATAAGCAGATAGTTGGTCTTGATAGGTATCTTCCAGGACTCAAGGGCAAGATAGTTTCTGTTGGCCTCCTGTATGGCTCCGGCATTCATGCTGATGCTTTTCCCCATAAACGATTCAACAACAATAATGCCGTCCTGCGGCCTCTGCCTGTTCCTGGGGGCCACTGCCCTTACAATATCGCCGTTTTCGCCGGTGATCACCTCAACATCTTCTCTGCCCTCAAAACCTGCCTTTACTGTCTCTGAGGCATTCTCAGGGATTGATGTAAGAGAATACCGCTTCAGGCCTTCGGGCAGCGCCTCCCCTGACGCAAACGCCCTGGCATAGGCAAGGGTCTGCTGCCGCTGCATCTCATAGGCTGACCTGGCAACCTCAACGGCAAGGTTCAGAGGCTGCCTTATCTGGGGATCAAACCACCGGTCCAGGTAATTTGTGACAATGCCGCTCGATACAATAAAGAGAAAGACAGAAGGGATAAGGGTCATGCCCACAAGGACAACGACAAACTTTGTTTTGAACTTATAACCCAGCACGCGGCGCTTGCGCTCAAAATAGATTCTGATGAGGTTTTTGCCTACAAAGAACATCAGCGTAAGCAGCGCCACTATATTAAGGTTAATGAGAGCAAAGAGGAACACCCTGGTAAAAAACGAGACGTTCTCAAGCCCCATGTAATGCAGTTCCACGCCGAAGAGGGAAACAACGAAAAGTGTAGAGGCGGCAATATAAAGCGTAAACTTCAGATTCTTCATCGCCCCCCCTCAAGGGTGAAAAAAGCGGAGTCCTTCAAAAGTCTGAACTCATTTTCAGACATAAAAACAAAGAGATACCCGATAACAGGTGGAAGTTTGCGTATCTTGGATTCAACTGTTATCCTCACAAAATACTGACCAGGCTCCAGTTCGCGGATGTTGGTCAGCTTCAGGTCCCTGAACGAGACTGTCCAGTCAAGCATGGACTCAAACGACCGAAATCTTCTCTGGATGAGCACACTGCCGTCATTCGAGGTTGCAACATATTCCTTTTTAATCGGGTCCACCTTCAGGGTCTTGACATAAGATTTGCCGAGAACAAACTCATCCGGCCAGATTTTCCAGACCCTGAAAAGGTCAACATAAAATCTTAATTCCTTATCGACCCCGTTTCTGATACCTTCAAGGCTTTTGTCCTGAAGACCAAGGCTGAAATTGACCAACAGCTCGTTATTAAGCAATTTCACCTCAGGCCCTGAGATACTCTGGCTTTCTGAAGGTAACGGCAAAAGCAGGACGCTTAAGAACAATAATATGCTGCAAACATTAGACATTTTGGCTTGACATCTCCTGAAAAATATTTCCATTATAGCATAACCTGCACTAGGGCAAGGCGCACAGGACTGAATTCCTGAGAGAACCCGGATGCGGCTTACAGGAGCGTAACCCAATGAAAATACCGGAATTGAAATACGATGAGCAGGGACTTGTCCCGGCCATTATTCAGGATGTGACAGACAACGAGGTGCTCATGATGGCATACATGAACAGACCTTCACTGCAAAAGACCATTGAAACCGGCTACACCCATTTCTGGTCGCGGTCCCGTCAAAAATACTGGAAAAAAGGGGAATCGTCCGGCCACCTGCAGGAAGTCAGGCAGGTCCTTTACGACTGCGACAGGGACACCCTCCTGATCAAGGTCAGTCAGAAAGGCCCGGGCGCCTGCCATACCGGCCACAGGTCCTGCTTCCATACAGATATCAGCGGCAGGGAAATCTCAGGAAAAACGTTTTCCGAAAAAGACGTCTACGGCAAAAAATGATCCTGGATTCGCTTCGAACTGTCATCCTTCAAAGGAAAAACCATCCCCAGCCCGGCTCCTACGTTTCGTCCCTTTTTGCAAAGGGAAAAGACGAGATACTAAAAAAAATCGGAGAGGAAGCAGTGGAGGTTATCCTGGCTTCCAAGGCTGAGGACAGGCAGCACCTCATAAATGAGCTGGCTGACCTATGGTTTCACTGTCTGGTCTTGATGGCAGAAGAAGATATAAGCCCTTCGGATATTTTCGGAGAACTTGAAAAGAGGGCACACCAAGGAGTTCATAAGTAATACCGCATGATTTGTCATTCCCGCAAGCGGAGCGCGTCGGGAATCCTTCTGAAAACAAAGAAAGATTCCGGATAAGCCGGAATGACGGAACAAGCTGAAGTGTCGCTTTACTTATGACCGTGTCAGTAACTAAAATCGCAAAGCTGATCTGTAGATGGCAATTTCATTTTTTAGACTCTTTAGCCGCGGATATGTCTCTCCATCCCTCTGCCGCTCTTTGCCTCAATCTCATTAATCATTACAAAGAAGGCCCCTGATGACTTTCGTAATGTAATCTGAGAGGTGCGATTGCATTTGCAAAGTACTCATGATATTGAGTAAAATTACTCAATATCATGAGTAATAATGAGGCAATATAATGTTCAAAAGACCACTCTATAAAATCGCGCTAAAAAGACTTTCTGAAAAAAGGCAATTCATGCAGGTTCTTGCAGGCCCGCGCCAGACCGGCAAGACAACGCTGGCAAGGCAGGTCATGGCCGGTCTCGGTATTCCGGCCCACTATGCAACTGCCGACGAGCCAGCAGTGAAAGGCCTGTCCTGGATCGAACAGCAGTGGGAAGCAGGACGTGCCGGCGCAGGAATAGATAAAAAAAAGCATCCGGCTGTTCTTGTACTTGATGAGATACAAAAGATCAGCGGATGGTCGGAGACAGTAAAAAGGCTCTGGGATGAGGATTCGCACAGCCGCCTGCCATTGCACGTTGTCGTCCTCGGATCTTCCCAGCTCCTATTGCAACAGGGGCTTACCGAAAGTCTTGCCGGACGGTTCGAGGTAGTGCCTGTCCCCCACTGGTCATTCGTAGAAATAAGAGAAGCCTTTGGCTGGAATATTGATCAGTATATTTATTATGGTGGCTATCCGGGAGCTGCCGGGGTGATAACGGAACCTGAGCGCTGGCAATCGTATGTCATGGATTCTCTTATAGAAACGACAGTTTCAAGAGATATCCTGCAGATGACGCGGGTGGACAAGCCTGCACTCCTGAGGCGGCTCTTCGAGCTTGCCTGTACATACTCAGGACAGGCTCTGTCATACCAGAAAATGTTAGGCCAGCTCCAGGATGCAGGGAACACAACAACCCTTGCACACTATCTTGACCTGCTCAGCGGTGCAGGACTGGTTACAGGGCTTCAGAAGTACGCAGGAGCACGCGTGCGCCAGAGAGGCTCAAGCCCAAAACTGCTGGCGCTTAACACAGCGCTCATGACAGCCCAGTCGCACTACACATTCAAAGAGGCGCAGCAGGATCACGAGCATTGGGGAAGGCTGGTAGAATCGGCAATTGGGGCCACCCTTGCCAATGACTTGCTCAGAAGATCAGAACTCTTCTACTGGGCAGGAAAAAACAGAGAGGTTGATTTTGTATTGCGGCGGGGAAAGAAACTGGTTGCAATTGAAGTGAAGAGCGGTCGAAAAAAACAGGACCTGCCGGGCATTGAGGCATTTTCAACAGAGTTCCCCGTAACGAAGAAACTGCTGGTAGGTACTGGAGGTATCAGGCTTGAGGATTTTCTCCTGACACCGCCGGAAGCCTGGCTGGAATGACCATGGGCTAAGGCTCATCACGGTATATGAAAATGGTTTTGCCCGCGCCAAAGGGATGTCTCAGATCGCCCGTGAGACAGGACTTGGGCGTGAAAGTCTTTACAAGGCGCTGTCACCCGGCGGAAATCCTGAGTTTGCTACGATACTGAAAGTTGTGCGGGCCTTAGGGCTAAAGTTCCACGTTGAGGCAGTTGCTCATTAAATCCAGTCTGCCCTGCTGATCAGTCCAGCGGTGTGTTATCTTTAAGGTCATCATAAAACTGTCCGAGGTCCGGCAGGGTTTCCGCTGCCATTGCCTTCATCCCGCTCCTCGGATGCTCATTCAGTATTCCAGTGATCATATAAGGGATGTGATAACCCCATTCCATCTTTGCCTTCATTGGGATGAATAACTCCTGTATGATCTCGATAATCGGTCTTATGTCGAACTTCGGGTTCTTCAGGAAAGAGAGCAGGAGTTCCAGAGGACAATTGCCGGCCCCTCTCCCCATGCCGTAAATGGTTGCGTCTATACGGTTAATGCCGCAGATGATAGCATCTACCGTGTTGGAAAAAGCTAACTGCTGGTTGTTATGGGCGTGTATTCCCAGGTCCTTGCCGGGCAGGGCCTCGGAATATTTCTTGGCAAGGAAATGGATCTGCTCCGAATACATGGCGCCGAAGCTGTCAACGAGATATACAACAGGCACATTGCTCTTTGAAAGGTCATTGAGTGCCTCATCCAACTCACTCTCTAAGACCTTGGAAACAGCCATCAGGTTTATCGTTACCTCGTATCCCTTATCCATGCACTGATGCGCAAGACTTATTCCCTTATCCACTTCTTTGGCATAACACGCCACCCTTATCATATCAAGGACGCTTTCGCTTTTCGGCAGAATGTCCTCGGCTTCTATGCGGCCGATATCAGCCATAGCCGATAATTTCATATTCATCTCAGCGCCGCCGATAATCCTCTTTATATCCTCCTCGGTGCAGAATTTCCATGCGCCGTTTTCCTTTCTGCAAAAATACTTCTCCGACGACTTATATCCTATCTCCATATAGTCGACACCAGCGCGGGAAAGGGCGATAAAGACCTTTCTCACAAACTCATCGCTGAACTGCCAATGATTGATCAAACCACCGTCTCTGATAGTGCAATCCAAGACCTTAATCTGCGGACGAAACATAACATTACCTCCCTGAAAATCTTTTCACATCAATTATAAAGCGAATGCAAAACATTAGCTTGTTTATTATATTAAAAAATACGTGCTTTTAGCTGCACTTCTTGATACGAGAGACAAACGCTCTCGCGAGACTCTCTATAGCCTGCCAATCCCCGGCTGCAACAAGTTCGCGTCTTATTATGGCGGAGCCAACGAGAATGCAGGCTGCTTTCGCCGCAAGATAATCTGGAAGATTCTCCAAAGTCAACCCGCCGCAAAGCATGTATTTTATATAAGGGAAAGGACCCCTTATCACCCTTAGGAATTCCAGGCCGCCTATCTCGACAAAAGGGAAAAGCTTTATGATATCGCCGCCGGCTTTATAAGCTTTGTATATTTCGGTTGGCGTGCAGGCTCCGGGGATCGAGACAGCCCCCTCCTGTCTGGTGAACTTCACCACAGCCTCGTCCAGATTAGGGCTGACGATATAGGAAGCCCCTGCCTTGAGGGCCTTCCTTGCCTCCCCGACATTTTGGACAGTGCCCGCGCCAACAACAACCCTCTTGTCAGCGCTCAGTTTTTTTATTACTTCATCCGCCTGCGGCACGCTGAAGGTGATCTCAATAAACCTGATCCCGCCCTCAACACAGGCTGATGCCGCCATAAAGGCCTGTTCGGGTGTCTGCGTACGCACTGCGAGCATCAACTGATGCCGTTCTAATTCTTTGACAATATCCATAAGAGGCGTAAAAACTCAAAAAATATGCATTTTTGCATCAAAAACCAATTCCCTGCCCATTGAGGGGGAAGGTGAACAAGCATAGGTCTCTGAAATAATTTTCACAATGACCCCTTGGTTGAGGGAATGCCCTTCACCCTGGGGTCAACCGCCACTGCAATCTTAAGCGCCCTGCCGAGTGCCTTGAAGATCGCCTCAATGATGTGATGGGCGTTTCTGCCGTAGGCCGCATTAATATGAAGGGTTATGCCTGCGCTACCTGCAAAGGCCTGCAGAAAGTCCTCAATCAGATCAGGGTCGAATTCCTTCATCCTGCACCTCTTCGGAAAGGCTACGTTATAAACAAGATACTGCCTGCCGCTGATATCGAGGGTCACATGGACCAGAGCTTCGTCCATGGGAACTGCTGCCTGACCGTAACGAGATATCCCCACCATGTCTCCAAGGGCCGTTTTAAGGGCCTTACCGAGCACTATGCCTGTGTCTTCGACAGTATGATGGTCGTCTATCTCTACGTCGCCTCTTACCTTCAGCTTTGCGTCAATGAGGCCGTGCTTGAACATCAGGGAGAGCATGTGATCAAGAAAAGGAATGGGCGTCTTTATTGAATACCTGCCGGTCCCGTCAAGGTTCATTTCAACAGAGATCTCAGTCTCCTTTGTTTTCCGTTCGATCTTTGATTTCCTCATGGCCCTCTCCTTCCTTATAGCTCTTTTGCGATCCTGCCCAACCCTCTTAGAAACAGGTCATTGTCCTTCGGGGTGCTGACCGTCACCCTGAGGCAACCAGCCACTGCATCGCTGATGTCCCGCACCAGTATCCCGGCATTAAGCAGCATGGCATGGACCTTTTTGGGGTCCTTTACCCTGAAAAGGATAAAGTTCGCCTCTGAAGGAAAGGGTTCAACCCCCCTGATCCGCTCCATTGCGGGGAGCAATCTGTTCCTCTCCTCTGTTATCGCCAGGATGGCCTCTTTCAGCATTGTTTTCTTTTTCAGCGCCTCAACGGCAACTGCCTGGGAAAGCGCATTAACATTAAATGGCAACCTCACCTTGTTTACCTCTCTGATGATATCCTCATGGGCGATAAGATATCCAAACCTCAGGGCAGCAAGTCCGACCTTGCTCAGGGTCCGAAGAATAACCAGGTTTTTATAGTCTTTTAGCAGTGGCACGAACCCTTTCCCGTCCGAAAAAGGCTGATATGCCTCATCAACAACCACAAGACCCTTTGATATTTCAACAAGCCTCAGGATCCTTTCTGAAGAAAAACAGTTCCCTGTGGGATTGTTCGGGCTGCTGAGAAATACAAGTTTCGGCTTATTTTTTATTACCGCCGTCTCCATCTTGCCAAGGTCAATATCAAACTCCCTGTCAAGAGGGATTTCGCGCTTCTCTTCACCAAGAGCCTGGGCAATGATTCCGTACATTGAGAAAGTCGGCACAGGATATAGAACAGGCCCGCCAAAGGTCGTGATAAGATTATAGATAAGCTCATCAGAGCCATTGCCCTGAAGCAGTTTTTCCGGAGATAAGCCAAGCCCTTTTGCGAGAATTGCCTTCAGCTTCTTTGCTTCAGGGTCGGGATACCGGTTTGTCCTGATCTGCCGGACTGCCATGAGGGCCTCTTCAAACCCATATGGGCTTTCATTAGCATCAAGCTTTACCCGGCAGGAGACCTCTTTTGCCTGGTACGCCTTAAGAGAAGCTATTTCTTTTTTGACAAGGCTCCTGATATCCATAGGGTTTTGGACTATTGCATCCGAAGGTTGTTCACAATGAGTTATGCATCAAACAGAGGGAGATCCATCTTCTTTTGGGGCTGTCTCATCAGAGAAGTTCGGAATTGATCTTGATCTTCAGTCTCTTTTTCATTCCTTCTATATATGACAAAACAATCTTTTCCCTTGCCTCATTCATCATGGCATCCAGGATCGCTCTCCTGGTCTGCTCATCAGCAGAGATACTGTCAGCGCCTCCCTCGGGCATAATCGCCGTCGCCTGGATCAGCCTGCTCATTTTCCCGATCAGGAGCTCCTCCCGTTTCCTGACTTCAAACGTGACTGGAGTAAGCCTTGAAAGCCGCAGCATATTTTGATAGACCTCATTGCTGAAAATACCGTCGCGCATAAACGCCGGCTCGTTCAGGATCGCCTCCTTCAGCTCACTATCACTTACCCTGAGGCCGTTTTCTTCCGCGGCTATAAGCAGAACGGTCTGTCCAATGAGAGTATCAAGGGCCCTTTCCCTGAGCTTAAGCCTGTTCTGCATCTCTTCATTGAATTGGTCCTTATACAGGTCACGGTAGACCTTGTACATATTATCGTATACCCTTCCGTAGTCCTCGATCGAAATCTTGTATTTTCCGACTTCTGCGACGGTCTGGGCATTGCTTGACTGATCGACCGTGCCTACTCCCCAGAAGATAAAAGACAGGATAACGATAAAAAAAAGCACATAAAAATACTTGGCATGGTGCCTCATTATTTTAAGCATCCGATCAAACCTCCCGGCAAATAGTATAATTATTAAGGAAACTGCGTGCAGTCAAAAGGCGAGGGGGCTGAAATTCAGGGCCTGCGCAAACCCCTAACCCTGTTCTTCAAATCTTATATCAATGTCCCGCTCCGGGACAATAGTCGACACGGCATGTTTATAAATGAGCTGCTGGTTCACATCTTTCAGGAGAACCACGAAGTTGTCAAAGGCCTTTACAATTCCCTTCAGGCGGACGCCGTTGGTGAGATATATGATAACCGGCAGTTTTTCCTTTCTCAGCTGATTTAGGTAATTGTCCTGGAGGCTCTGGCTTTTTGAAGTAGGCATCCCCTGTCTCCCTTGAAATAAATATTTGCATATTTCAATTACGATAAATTATTTGAGGCAATTATTCAAGCACTTTGGCAGGCCGGGTCAAACTGCTTTCCGGCAGCGCTTCAGGGGCCAGATCATGAAGAGCGCGCATTACCTTCCGGAAAATTTCCCTGCTGTCATAAATACCTGTCAGGTCGATCCAACGAATCCCCTCCTCCTGCCTGAACCAGGTAAGTTGTCTCTTCGCATATCTCCTTGTGTTACGCTTGATCAGGCGCTCAGCTTCACGAAGGTCTATCTCATTATTAAAAAAGCGGATGATTTCCTTATATCCGATAGCCTGAAGAGGGGTCCTGTCCGGATTCATGGCAAGGACCGCCTTTACCTCTTCAATTAGTCCTGCCCTGAACATGGCATCCACCCGCTGATCGATCAGCGAGTAGAGTTCTTTCCTCTCTCTCACAAGTCCGATCTTGATAAAGTCATAGGGAAGGGGAACAGTGAGTTGTTTCCAAAGAAATGATATGGAACCACCACTATTGACGCAAATCTCAATCGCCCTGATGATGCGGCGAATATCATTCCTTTCGATGCGGCTTGCAGCCTCGGGGTCGAGACTGCGCAGGCGCTCATAAAGAGACCCCTTCTGCTTTTCCTCCATGGACATAAGACTGTCTCTCAGTTCAGGATCTGATGAAGGGCCCCTGAAAATGCCGCGCGTCATTGCCTTGATATAAAGACCTGTACCTCCGGCGATAATGGGGATCCTGCCTGCCTGAAGGAGGCTGTCGATAACCGGTCCGACATCGCTTATATAACGGCCCGTGCTGTATGCTTCGGAAGGCTCGATGATATCGATCATATGGTGCCTCACCCCGGCCCGCGCTTCCTCTGACGGCTTTGCAGTACCGATATCCATATGCCTGTATATCTGCATGGAGTCAGCGCTGATAACCTCGGTATTGAGTTCTTTTGCGAGCATCACGGCAGCTTCTGTTTTTCCGACGCCGGTTGGTCCGGGCAGAACTATCACCCTGTTCATTTGCGCCTGAAAAGTCTGTTCAGGTCATGAAGAGTATAAAATATCCTGGTGGGCCTGCCATGAGGACACTGGTCAGGATGCTCTGTCTTTTCAAGGTCTTCAAGAAGCCTGGAGATTTCGTCCTGGGAAAGGATTTTTTTCCCGCGCACAGAGCTGTGGCAGGCTATCCGCGCAGCAATATCGTGGCGCAGCGGCTTTGGAGATTTGTGCTCATCAAGAAGTCCTGCTGCGATGTCTGAGAGGATACCCGCAACGTCAGCGTCCTCAACCCCTTCAGGCAGCGTCCTGACTATGACGGTATTTTCGCCAAAATCGTCTATCTCAAACCCAAAAGTCCCTACCACATCTCTGCTGCCGACAAGAACGCGGTATTCTTTTCCTGTGAGACGCACCTGTTTTGGGAAAAGAAGCTGCACTGACCGCGATTCCATACCTTTGAGCAGCTTTTCAAAGAGGACCCTTTCATGTGCCGCGTGATGGTCAAGGATAGTGAGACCGCCCTTTCCCGAGACAGCCACAAAGGTATCGCCAAGATAGATATGAGGCAGGGAAGCCCTGTAAGAAAATTCAAGGTTCTCAGAAACCAGGGACATACCAAATGGCCCGGGCTGATAACCCGGCGGCCCGCCTTCAGCAGGTGAACATGGCTCCGCTGCGCTGTCCGGCTGTTTGAACTCCCGTATATATTCAGTGCGGTCGTCCTTCACGGCATCCCGCAGATGCGAGACAACAAACCGGTATATGGTTTCCTTGTCCTCGAACCTGACCTCCTTTTTCGCGGGGTGCACATTAAAGTCAACCTTATGCGGATCGATCTGCATGAAAAGAAAATAGATGGGATGTCTGTCGGACGGAAGTATCCCCTCATAAGCCTTATAGACCGCGTGCGCCACTGATTGGTCCTTGATTGGCCGTTTGTTCAGAAACAGAAACTGGTGTGATTTTGTTCTTCTGAAATTGGCGCTGTCTGAGCAAAAGGCCTGCATCAGAAGCCCTTCCATCCCGACGTTGCTCTCAATAAGTCCGCCAAGGAACTCATCCCCATATACCTGCATTATCCTCTCTCTGAAGCCGGAGGCCCTTGCAAGGCTGATCGTCTCTGCTTCATCCACAAAGAGGGAAAAGGCTGTCTCCGGATGAGAAAGGGCCTCTTTCGTTATTGTGTCAACAATATGAAAAAGCTCGGTATTGTCAGACTTGAGGAACTTTTTTCGCGCAGGGGTATTAAAAAAGAGATCACGTATTTCCAGGGATGTGCCTGAAGCCGGGGCCTCAGTTATTCCCTTAAGCTCTCCGCCTTCCAGCTCAACGGAAACGCCTGCCCCCGCGCCTTTAGGCGCAGTTATGAGTTTTATCTTTGACACCGACGCTATCGACGGCAGGGCCTCTCCTCGAAAACCAAGCGTACTGATATTGAAAAGATCGTCAAATTCCTTTATCTTGCTCGTGGCATGCCGCTTTAGACAGAGAAGTGCGTCATCCCTGTCCATGCCCGAGCCGTTGTCGGAAACCCGAATCCTGCGCTTGCCGCCATGGCTCACCTCGACCGTAATTGCAGTGCTTCCTGCGTCAAGGGAGTTCTCAAGCAACTCCTTGACAACAGCTGCAGGCCGTTCGACAACCTCGCCGGCTGCGATCTTGTTGCACAGGTCAGTTGGCAGGATAGTTATTCGCGGCATGATCCATTGTAAAAGCAGGGAAGTATATTTGGCAAGGCATGTCCATGTCAAAGGCACGGCAAAGTGTTGCCCCACAATCTCTTTGATATTTATGGTAAAATGGACAACATTATTTTCCCGGAGAAGGTGTCCACTACACGTGCAACGCAAACAGAGGAAAGACAGTAAAAGCAGGAGTTCTTTATTCGACCTGCAGCCATGCAGGAAATACCAGCATGCCCGCACTGTTGTGGAAGACCGCTGCGCTGACGATATTTTCGACAAATTCCATGAAGAGTGCGGGGTATTCGGAGTCTTCGGCCACCCTGAGGCCGCGAATCTTGCCTATCTTGGCCTTTACGCTCTTCAGCACAGGGGACAGGAAGGCGCAGGCATCTGTTCATCCGACGGGCGGCAACTCTACCTTGAAAAGGGTATGGGACTTGTCGCTGACATCTTCAGCGAAAAGAGATTAAAAAAATTGCCCGGCCATATTGCAGTCGGCCATAACCGCTATTCCACAGCCGGCAGCAGCGTTCTGAAGAATGTTCAGCCTATTGTCGCCAATTTCGCCCTCGGTGCGCTGGCCCTCGCCCATAACGGGAATCTTGTCAATGCCCCGGAACTCAGAATTACCCTGGAGGAAGAGGGCGCAATATTTCAGTCTACCTCAGACAGTGAGGTCATTGTTCATCTCATAGCTCATGCCAAAGGCGAAAATTTCGCAGAAAGGGTTGTTCAGGCGCTTAAGCAGGTCAGTGGAGCATATAGCCTTCTTGTTCTCAGGGAAAAAGAGCTTATTGCCGTCAGGGACCCTCACGGAGTCCGTCCGCTCTGCCTCGGCCAGGTGGACGGCGCATATGTTGTAGCCTCAGAGACCTGCGCCCTTGACCTGATCAATGCCGCCTATATCCGCGATATAGAACCGGGCGAGATGGTTATCATTAACGATCAGGGGCTTACCTCTCAGAAGGTCCTGCCGAGCCCGAGAAAGGCTTTCTGTATCTTTGAGTTCATATATTTCGCCCGGCCGGACAGCTATATCTTCGGGGCACAGAATGTCAATGAGATACGCAAGGAATTCGGCAGACAGCTTGCGCGGGAATCCAGGATCGACGCCGACCTGGTCATTGCAGTGCCTGATTCAGGCGTGCCTGCGGCCCTCGGTTTTTCAGAGGAAAGCGGTATCCCCTTTGATTTCGGCCTTATACGGAATCATTATGTGGGCAGGACATTCATTGAACCCAAGCAGAGCATCAGACACTTCGGAGTCAAGATCAAACTGAATCCTGTAAGGAAGATCATCGAAGGCAAACGCCTGGTTGTTATCGATGATTCCATTGTCAGAGGCACAACAAGCAAAAAGATCGTTAAGATGCTGAGAGAGACCGGCGGGGCAAAAGAGGTGCATTTAAGGATAAGCTCTCCTCCGACTATTATGCCCTGTTATTACGGCATAGATACGCCGACGAGGCAGGAGTTGATCGCCTCAAGTCATGATGCTGAAGAGATACGAAAATTCGTGACCGCAGATTCTCTGGCCTATCTGAGCCTTGATGGACTCAAGGGGATCGTGCCTGAGGCAGGGCATTACTGTTCAGCCTGTTTCGATAATCTCTACCCTATCAACTTCCCGGGTGAGCATCTTGAACAAATGGAATTCTTTTTTTGATCAGGGGGCAAGGCCGCCTATCCTTGACAAATCAGCGATAACACAATATATTTTTACGTGACCTTTAAACCGGAGGGTTTTCATTTGGATATTGTCGATTTTGCCGCACAGGGCTTACCGCTGACTCTCTATGACGCCTTCCCATACCTTTTTCACAGCCCTTGTCACTATATCAGGAGATCTGGGTGCTGAAAGGCTTTTGGGGAGGAAGACGGTCGGCAGCTATAGGGATAGACCTCGGAAGCAGCTCTGTCAAGGCAGTGGAGATTTCTCGCAGCAAGATTACCCTCGCTGCTCTCAGAGAGCTCTCCCCTGCTGAAAAGGCAGAGGACGCGCTTTTGTCAGTCAGGTTAAAGGAATTTTTTTCCGGTACCGGAGTTCTCGGCAGGAATGCCTCTATTGCAGTGCCCGGCGAGTATGTCTTTATAAGGACCGTTTCGTTTCCTTCCATGCCGGCAGCAGAACTAAAAGAGGCTGTCCGATGGGAGCTCAAGAGGAATATCCCATACGCGGAAGAAGAAGCGGTCACTGACTTTATCTCGGCTCAATCATCTGAAGGCATATCCGTGACCTTCGCCGCAGCAGAAAAAAAGAATGTCCAGAGATTCGTTTCTCTGTTCAGAGATGCCGGCCTGAATATTTCAGCTGTTGATATCGGTGCGCTGGCGCTATTAAGGACATTTAACCCGGCAGAGCCCGACAACTGCATAATCGCGGACATTGGGTCTGGAATTGTTGAGATAAGCATTGTCAAGGGAGGGATTCTACGCCTGACCAGGACAGTCGGAATGGGCTCAGGACTGATTGTCAATGCGCTCATAAGCTCAGGGAAGGGATATGAAGAAGCAGCCGCCATGTTGTACGGAAAAGTCGCAGAGGAGATGAAGGCCCCCCTGGACCAGCTTGTGCGTGAGGTATCCCGCTCAGTGGATTATTACAAGGCTAATTTCAAGGAGAAGATTTTTTCATCTCTTTTGCTTACAGGCGGGATCAGCCTCAATGCCGATATATGCAAATATATTTCCGCCGGTCTGAATATGCCGGTGAAAGTGCCGGACCCCTTTGCAGGGTTCAGCCTCAGGGATGAGAGTATCAGGGCGCTGGGACCGAGATTTTCTCTTGCCGTTGGCCTCGCGAGGAGAAACATATGAAAGCGATGCTCAACCTCTTGCCGGTCACAGGGGCCGGGCAGGCCGGCAAAAAAAATGCGCTGCCTTTCTACTCACTGATTGCGGCCTGCATATGCTTTTTAGTTCTTATGGCATTGTGGGCCTCCACTTTGCTGAAGCTGAAAAATATTTCAGGGGAAGGGGAAGCGCTTCTGCAGAGAAAAGCTGAGCTTCAGGTCAGGCTTGATGCCGCCAGGGGTTCCATGCCTGACAGGGAGGCTTCTCCAGGAGAAAAAATGCTCAGCGAAATTCAGGCTACGCACCCCTGGTCATCAATCCTGAGCGAACTGTCCCTTATTATTCCTGAGAAAGGCCGGCTTTCAGCTGTTGAAACCAGGCAGGACAATAATGTCATCAGCTTCAAGGGGTATGCGGTCAGCCAGTTGGATGTGGCAACATTGATTGCATCGCTCGAGCGATCTGAGTATTTTGAAGGCATTGAGATTATTTCATCGCAAAAAGGCGCAAAGGAAGTTTTTTTTGAACTAAAGGCTAAGCTTATATGGTCAGAGAAAAAATAGCAGACCGTTACCGGGCGCTTGCGCCCAGAGAAAAGATCGCAGTTATCTCGGCTTTGCTTGCTGTGATGCTGTTGCTGCCCTATGGGTATCTGTATTCTCCTGCTGCCTCGAAACTTGCGCAACAAAGGGAAGTATTGAAAAATATGAAAGCGGAAATGGAGATCTTGAATGCCTCTGTTTCCACGTTGCAGGTCCCCCTTCAGCCGGATGATAAAACCAGCCTGCCTGCCGCAGAAGATCTTGCAGGTATGCTTTCAGCCATCACCAGAGAAGCAAACCTTGCAAATGTCGATTTTATTTCGCTCGTCCCTGAAAGCCTGACGCCGGGAGACAGATATGTCGAGATGAAACTGAAGATCGAACTGAAAGTGCGCTTCAGGGAGCTGCATGACTTTCTGTATGGCCTTGAAAAAAAACAGAAGCTTTTTCTGATAAAGGAAATAAAATTCGAAACTAATGATGCTGTCTATCCTTCCGGCGTTGCCGTACTCAGGGCAACGGCATATGTGAGGAAGCAATGAAACGTGCCTGTCTGGTGATATGGCTGCTGCTGCTCGCAGCGCAGGCGTCCGGCGAAAGCCTGTCCGATCTGAAGACGCCATCGCCCCAGGTCTCACGGAAGACCGGATGGGGCAGAGACCCTTTTATTAAATTCGGGCAGACTGATGACAAAAAGATAAAGGAAGCGCAGCCGGCCTCACTGAAGATAAGCGGTATCATCTCAGATGGAAGCAGGGCTGTCGCGATCATCAATGATAAGTTTTTCCGCGTGGGAGACCGCGTGGACGGTTATCTTATAACCGGCATCTCAAATGAGAAGATTCTGCTGGAATATCAGGATAAGAAATATTATTTCGGCATAGAAAAGTTTGCCCTTGAAGGAGGGAAGAAATGAAGAAGCTGTTTGCAATTGTACTGCTTGCACTGGCGGCTTCATCTGCTGCTGTTGCGGATGACAGGGGGCCGGCGGTTTCCATAGAGCTGCGGGATGTGGAACTGAAGGATGTTCTCAGGGCCATTGGCCAGGAACACAGGATCAATGTTGTCATTGACGATGCAGTTGCCGGGAAAGTGACCGTAAGCCTCAAGAATGTTCCTCTATGGGATGCAATCGAATCGATCCTCAGAGGAAAAGGCTATACCTATATTGCGGAAGGCAATATCGTCAGGATCGTAAAGGCTGATGAGGATGGGGACCTTGTCACCAGAATAATAAAGATCAAATACGGAAACCCGAAAGACCTTGAGCCTGTTGTCAGGAAGGCACTTTCAAAAAAAGGCGATCTTGCCTCGGATTTAAGGACCAACGCGCTGGTAATCAAAGATATGCCTTCTTACGTAGCAATGGCAGAAAAGATACTCAGAGAAGTTGATGTCAGGACACGGCAGGTGATGATCGAGGCAAAAATTGTAGAGGTTAACACAAACGCTACAAGGGAACTCGGCATACAGTGGGGAACTGTCTTCAATAGAGGTGATTTCCATATTTTCGGCGGCGCGACAAAGGAGAAATCGACTGACGCGGACGCCATTGCCCTCACAGGCGGCATCGGCACTCTTGGGTCGGCCTTTAACGTGAACCTCCCGGCAGCGGTCGGCCCTGGCGCAGGAGGCGCAATCGGGTTAGGCATCCTTTCAAAAAATCTCATACTTGATCTGCAGCTGTCCGCGCTTGAAGACAACGGCAACGCGAGGATTCTCTCCAGCCCCAAGGTCATGGTCTCCGACAACCAGGAAGCCACCATTGCAGCAGGAACGCAGATTATTATACGAAATGATACTTCGACCACTGTGGTCAATACTGGGTCCACATCAGCCTCTTCAGTTGGCGTAACTGAAAAGGAGGCTGCTCTGCGGCTTATCGTACTTCCCCGCATTATTGACGACGAGCAGGTTTCGCTTAAGATACATACAAAAAAAGAGGAATTTGACTTCACTCGCGAGGTCCTCGATATTCCTCCAAAAAACTCACGCGAGGCCCAGACAAGTCTTATTGTCAAAAATGGAGAAACTATCGTCATCGGAGGCATTTACGAGGAAAATGAATTCGATTCAGAAAACGGGATACCAGGTCTTTCGAAAATCCCTCTGCTGGGGAGACTTTTCAAAAAGGAATCAGCAAGAAAGAACAAGACTGAACTCCTGATCTTCTTAACGCCGACCATCAAGGCAGACAATCCATGACTGAAATAATGCCCATCAAAACGATTGAAATCACGAAGGCTGTGGCGTGACAGATGCAGTCGTTGTCCTGATAACATTTTCAAACGAAAATGAAGCAGCAGAGATTGCCGGAGAAATCGTCAACGCCGGACTTGCAGGTTGCGCCAATATCATAAGAAACGTACGGTCCATATACAGGTGGCAGGGAAAAGTGCAGGACGAAAACGAGGTCCTTATGGTTTTAAAAACACAGACAGGGCTTTTCAGCGCTCTTGAAGCGAAGGTGAAGGAGCTCCATTCCTACGCAGTGCCCGAAATCATAGCCTTGCCTGTTGTTGAAGGTTCTGAAAAATACCTTGACTGGCTCAGGCAGGAGACAGGCGAAGCAGCTTCATGAAGAAGGGAGCTAACATGCGCATAGGCATTCTGACTGGCGGCGGTGACGCGCCTGGGCTTAACGGTGTCATCAGGGCTGTTGTGAGGACCTCATCCATCCGGTATGGATGGAAGGTAATAGGGATCTTCGATGGCTTTGAAGGACTTATGGGAAAGACAAATACCAAGGAACTTACTCCCTGGAATACACGCGGCATTCTCTTCAGGGGCGGAACTATCCTCGGGACAACAAACAGGGGAAACCCCTTTGCCGCTACAGTTGCTTCAAAAGGGAAAATCAGCGAAAAGGACCTCTCTGACAGCGTTGTCAGGAATATCAAAAGGCTGCGACTCGAAGCGCTTATAGTCATCGGAGGTGACGGTTCCCTGAATATAGCGAACAGGTTTTTCAATAAAGGAATAAAAGTTATCGGTGTTCCCAAAACAATCGACAACGACCTTTCCGCGACTTATGTGACCTTTGGATTCAAAACAGCAGTCGAAACGGCCACAGATGCTCTCGACAAGCTCCATACCACTGCGGAGAGCCATCACCGCGTCATTGTAGTTGAGGTCATGGGCAGATATGCCGGCTGGATAGCGCTCGAAGCAGGCATTGCAGGAAGCGCTGATGTCATACTTATCCCTGAGATCCCCTATGACATGAAGCAGGTCTGCGATAAGATTCTTGAAAGAAAAAAATCCGACTGCAAATCAAGCATTGTCGTAGTGGCTGAAGGCGCAAGGCCGATTGGCGGCGAGATGGCAGTAATCGAAAAAGACGCATCCGGCTATGCCCTAAGGCTCGGCGGGGTCGGAAATGCTGTGGCCGAAGGCATTAGAAGGTCAACAGGCATGGATGTAAGGGTGACAGTTCTCGGCCATATTCAGAGGGGCGGCTCGCCCTGTGCTTCGGACAGGATATTGGCAACGCGCTACGGTGTAAAAGCAGTGGAATTGATAGCAGAAGAAAAATTCGGACATATGGTCTCCTACCAGCCTCCCGCTGTCACTTCCGTTCCGCTCGAAAAAGCAATTCAGAAAATGAAGCTTGTTGCTCCTGACAGTGAACTGGTAGCTGCGGCGGAATCGGTCGGGGTGTGCTTCGGTAGATGAGATCTTTCGAGTCTGTATGCTTCGCCGGTATTTATCAGCAATTAAGCGGGGCCGAAGATAAGCAAGTTATGGCTCCTGCCCAAATACGGAATTAAGCTTTCGTACCTCCAGGATAAAGAGCTTTCGGCCTTCTTTGGTTTCAAGGTCAACCCCTCGATTTATCAGGTCTTGCTTCAGGGTATCGAGCGCCTTTAGATATTTATTGTCAGGGGCCAGATAATCTTCTATCAGTTGGGCCTTCTCTTCTTCATCCTTTACGTATATTTCCATGCCTGACATATTCCTATTGTCCAATAAAGACAGTTGATTTTGCAATCGAACCGGACAAACAACCTCGCAAAGATCAGAATATGCTTGACAGTTTTTGTGTTCTCGGTTATGTTCTTAGTTGAAGAAATGCTTTAACAAAGGAGAGGTATTATGTTGAATAAAAAACTTATCCCCATGGTTCTTATTTTCTTATTAAGCATAACGTCTGTTTCTATTGCACAGACAGAGGACATAAAAGATTATAGCGTTCAAAAAGGCGATACGCTTTGGGACATCTCGGAAAAACAACTGAATGATTCTTTTCTCTGGCCCAAGGTATGGAAGGAGAACCCTGAGATAGCCAACCCTGATAAGCTGAAGCCCGGCCAAACTATAAGGATACCCCTATACCTTCTCAAAAAAGAGGCCAGGCAAGAAGAGCCTGCAATAGAGACTGTTATTGAAAAGGAGCAGGAGATGGAATTACCCGCTCCACCCATCATGACCGCTGCTCCGGCCAGGATAAAGCCGCTTGTTGATGCGAATCTGTTTATTTCGAGTGGATATATTTCAGAATCAGTACTTGAAATCGGAAGGATCACAGGGTCTCCTTCAGGGAAAAAGCTGCTCGGCACACTGGATATGGTTTTCATCAAGACAGCTGGCCCTGTCAAGTCTGGAGACCGTTTTTATTTAATCAGGAAGGGACCACTGCTGCGACACCCTGTTCGGAAAAATCCGGTGGGGTATCTTGTTGAAATTGCCGGTGTGGCAGAAGTGGAAAAATTTGAACATGGCGAAGCATACGCAAAGATACTGAAGACCTATTCTGAAATAAGCGCTGGGGATATCCTTGACACCTACACCAGAATGAATCCGCCCGTTGTTTCAAAGCCTTACAGGAAGCCTGATCTTCGGGGTTATATTATTGCAGCCAGACAGCTCCGTATGAATAACGGGACCTTTGACATTGTTTATATAGATAAGGGGAAAAAGGACGGACTTGAGGCCGGAGATCTCCTCAAGACTGTAGATGTCAGTGGAAATCATAAGATCACAAACGGAATTATTCAGATAATCAATGTTAATGACACGACTGCAGTTGCAGTAGCAAGGGAAAGCTCGGATTCTATAACAAGAGGGAATCTCGTCACAAAAGCCGAATAGGACTTAAGCGGAAGTAAGTACCTTCAGGGCCCTCAGGCGACTCGGATGTTTGAGTTTTCTCAGGGCCTTTGCTTCTATCTGGCGGACCCTTTCACGGGTGATGGAAAGATGGCGGCCAACTTCTTCAAGTGTATGGTCGCGGTCAACACCTATGCCGAATCTCATCCTTATAACCTTCTCTTCCTTGGGCGTAAGGGTCTTGAGAATCATAAGAATCTGATCGGAAATCTCATTTCTTTCGGCGTCTGAATACGGTGACGGGCTGTTTTTGTCTCCTATGAAGTCTTCCAGTTCAGTATCTTCATCACCAACAGGCGTCTGAAGAGCAATAGGATCCTGTATCGCCCTGAAGACCTCTTCCACCTTCCTCGTCGGAACACCTAGTTTTTTTGCTATCTCTTCATTGCTGGGCTCTCTCCCCAGC
Organism: Thermodesulfovibrionales bacterium; assembly: GCA_020056455.1. GTDB lineage: Bacteria > Nitrospirota > Thermodesulfovibrionia > Thermodesulfovibrionales > UBA6898 > UBA6898. Next base: position 104 of record JAGVHR010000081.1, on the reverse strand, counting down.
GACTGAGTCAGCTCTCTTGAAGCCTTGGTGACCCTGTTGTAGAACTCCATCATATGGACAGGTACGCGGATAGTCTTTGTCTGATCAATTAATGCGCGGGTTAT
>JAGVHR010000090.1 GCA_020056455.1 Thermodesulfovibrionales bacterium | reverse complement strand
GCCCCTCTTTGCCAAAGAGGGGAATTGTTCCTCCCTTTGGCAAAGGGAGGTTAGGAGGGATTTTTTAACTGTCCGGAAACTTATGAACTGATTAATATTAATGAATCCGCCAGCTGTAGTAAGCAGTTAGCGCTGACCTGGAAGAATATGCTTGTGGCATCCTGTAAATGTTGCTGAATCAGAGTCTGTCCATATAGCCCGAGGTTGACTTCACGACTTCAGAATTATAGACTGTAGAGCCATGTTCAAAGGATTTTTTGTAACCGGCACGGATACAGGTGTGGGAAAAACAATCGTAACCGCGGCACTCGTCAAGGCCATCAACTCCCTTGGAGTGAGAGCCTGCGGAATGAAACCGATCGAAAGCGGCTGCGGCAGGGAGGGAAAAACCCTGATACCCTGCGACAGCCTTTTCCTTCAGCAGATATCGCACATGAAAGAACCTCGGAATCTGATTACTCCTTACTGCTTTGAAAGCCCGCTTGCGCCGCTTGCTGCTTCGAGGCAGGAAGATTGCGCAGTAAATATTGGAACAGTGAAAAAGGCCTTTTATCGTCTATCCAGGCATTACGAAATAATAGTTGTCGAAGGCCTCGGGGGGCTTATGGTCCCGATCACAAGGGACTACTTTGTTGCCGATCTTGCAAGCGAGTTAAATCTGCCGCTCGTCATCGTTGCAAGACCCGGCCTCGGCACCATCAACCACACCATGCTCACAGTGAATTATGCGCTTGATGCCGGCCTTGAAATCGCAGGTATTATAATCAATTTCAGCCGGCCCCCGGAAAACAGTCCCGCGGAGAAGACAAATCAAAAGATACTGTCCGAAATCTGTCCGGCGCCGATGCTTGGAATTTTTCCGTATATGGCAAAAATAGGAGAAACTGAAATCGAAAAAATCGCTTTGAGAAGTCTTGATATCAGAAGGATCAGGAACTATATTCGGCCTGCGTGACGATTTACCCTATCGTTACATCCGGAGCCGACATTCCTCAAATCCTTTCTATGTCAATCTATCCATTTTTTGTAGCAGCCCCAATTACTTCTTTCTTGTTGACTGTTTATTTGGCATTACGATAGATTATCTAATGAACAAGGAACTGCATATGAAGCTGAAATCCATGCCGTCTGTGATTATGCTTATGTTATTCCTTGCAGCATCATTCCTCGGTTCCGAAGGCACTCTCCTCTGTTTCGGCAATGACGGGCATGTGGCGATAGAATTCCTTGACGCATGCAATAGTTCCGGATTCGACTCACACCTTGAGGTGATAGAAAGCGATGCCTGCGGTCCCTGCAAGGATATTCAATTCCTCGGCTGCCCGGCTTACACAAGAAATGCTTCGCATCACACACAAGCGCTCCCGCTGATTTCTTCGTCTCTAATATCTCCGGCATTGTCGCTGAAGGAGTATTTCAATAAGCGTATAAATCCGCCTGATTATTTGCATGATAAGATTCTCGCAAGTCTGCATTCCGTTGTTCTTCTGATCTGAGAAGCCTCCTTTCCCTGTCCTGTTTTATATGGATGGGACCTCTGTCTTTATTCGCTTAGTCCACTAAGGAGGCTTTTATTATATGGACCGAATTTATGTTGTTGTTATTGTTTTGTGCGCAGTATTCATAAGCGCATATCCTGTCTCTGCGTTTGAAACGAAAGAGTTGACGCTTGAGCAGGCAATTACCCTCTCCATTGAGAAAAATCCTGAGCTTGCATCAGCTTCATGGGAAGTCCGGGCGCGTGAAGCAAGGATCAGGCAGGCAGGCACGTTACCCAATCCTGAGCTCGAATTCAGCATTGATAATTTTGGGGGAAACAAAGACCTTCGCGGTGTTAACGGCGCTGAATACACCATGGCAATCACCCAATTAATAGAACTGGGAGGAAAGCGATCAAAGAGGGCCTATGCCGCGGGCCTTGAACGCGACCTGGCCGGATGGGACTATGAGGCCAAAAAGCGCGACCTGCTGAATGAGGTCACCAAATCCTTCATTGATGTCATTGCCGAACAAGAGCGGCTGAAAGTGACCGATGAACTCTATAGACTTGCGGAGCAGTCCCTTAACACGGTTTCAGCCCGTGTGCAGGCAGGCAAGGTCTCACCGATAGAGGAAATCAGGGCCTCAGCTGAACTGTCAAAAACAATGATAGAACTCGAACGCGCCAAAAGATCACTGGATGCGGCACGAAAAAAGCTGTCAACAGTGCTCGGCAGCCCCGTGCCTTTTTTTGAAAAAGCGGCCGGGCAACTCGATCTTGACCCGGATATCCCGACTTCAGAGCAGCTCGCGCAGAACATAAACAAGAATCCTGATGTTGCGAGATGGTCCATAGAGGTTGAACAGCGCAGATCAGCCCTGAACCTTGAACGGGCAAACCGGATTCCAGACCCGTCTGTGAGCATAGGAGTCAAGCGATTCAGGGAGACAGAAACCTCTGCATTGGTTGCAGGGATCTCATTTCCTCTTCCTCTTTTCAACAGAAATACAGGCGCTGTTGCAGAGGCTGAAAGCAGGCTGGCAAAGGCAGAGGAGGAACAGAAGGCTGCGCTCCTGAAAACGCATACTGCGGCAACAGAGGCTTATCTGGCATTATCGAACGCCTCTGTCGAGGCAGCAGCATTGAAAAACTCTGTCCTTCCGGCGCTTCAGGCCGCATTCGATGCAGTGCAGGAGGGCTACAAATACGGAAAATTCAGTTATCTCGACCTGCTCGATGCGCAGAGGTCTTTGTCTGAATCACGCAAGCAGTTTATAGAGTCGCTTGCAGCCTACAGAAAGGCATATGCCGATGTTGAGCGGCTGACCGCAGGCGGTGCTATACAGATTAGCATGGGTTCCGAATAGTATGTCATTCCTGCCTGTCCGGAATCTTTTTGAAAAAGAAGGATTCCCGACGCGCTTCGCTTGCGGGAATGACAGCGATAATACGATCAGAAAATAAAGGAGATTTATATATGGCAAAAAAAAGAGTTTATTTTATTGCGGCAGCAGTCGCCGGGATTATCATTGCGATTATTGCCTTTCGTTATTTCGGCACACAAGGGGCTCAGAGTCCCTCGGTAAAAGCGGATAAGCATCAGGAAGAAAAGCACGAAGAAAAGGGGCATGAAGAAGAGGAAAAGGCCGTCAAGCTCCATGAAGAAGACCTTAAAGAGTTCGGGATCGAGGTCAAAGAGGCAGGCCCTGGAAAACTGACGGTCCAGCTTGAGCTGCCGGCTGAGATATTGCCGAACGCGGACAGGCTGGTGAATATCGTTCCCCGTGTTCCCGGAGTTGTCAGCGCTGTTTCAAAAAACCTCGGCGATTATGTCCATACAGGCGAGACCCTTGCTGTCCTTGAAAGCAGGGAACTGGCTGATACAAAGGCTGCATACCTTACTGCTTTAAAGCGTTTAGAGATCGCAGGGACGAGCCTGAAGAGGGAGGAGACGCTCTTCAAAAAGAAGATATCGCCTGAGCTTGATTACCTCGACGCAAAGAAGGACTTTGACGAGGCCCAGATAGAACTGAAGTCTTCTGAACATAAGCTTCACGCGCTCGGGTTTTCGGATAAATATCTTGCGGCTCTTCCATCACAACCCGGTATGACCTATACCCGCTATGAAATGAAGGCCCCTTTCAGCGGCAATGTAATTGAAAAAAATATCACGCTCGGTTCAGTGCTGAAGGATGACACAGTTGCCTTTGTTATCGCTGACATGAGCTCCATATGGGTAAATATCAGCGTCTATCAGAAAGACATGGCGACCATTAGAAAAGGGCAGGCCGTTATTGTCTCTGCAGGGAACAATATCCCGGATGCAAAGGGAGCCATCTCTTATATATCTCCTGTCACTGGCCAGGAGACAAGGACCGCAATCGCCCGCGTTGTATTGCCGAATCCGAAAGGCCTCCTGAGACCGGGGCTTTTTGTAACAGCGAAGCTTGCTGTTGATGAAGTTTCAGTGCCGGTGCTCATACCAAAGACCGCGCTCGATACTGAAGGCAGTAAGGCAGAGGTCTTTGTCCAGACTGAAGAAGGGTTCAAGACACAGGCTGTAACTCTCGGCAAAAGCAGCGATACCCATATTGAAATCGTTTCAGGTCTGCAGCAGGGCCGGAAATATGTTGCCAAGGGCGGTTTTACGCTTAAAGCGCAAATGTCCAAGGGCGCCTTTGGCGACGGACATAACCATTAGGCCGGGGAGGTATTATGCAGAAACTCATATATTTTGTCCTACGAAACCGACTGCTGATGGGAGCGCTCGCTATACTCGTTCTGATTGCCGGTTACTACAGCTATATCAAACTTCCGGTGGACGCCTTCCCGGATGTTACTCCGAATCTTGTGCAGGTCTTTACCGAGACCGAGGGGCTTGCGCCTGAAGAGGTCGAAAAATATATCACATATCCTGTGGAGGCGGCCATGGCAGGGCTTCCCGAACTCAAGGAAATCCGCTCGGTCTCGAACTTCGGGCTTTCAGTCATAAACATCTATTTTGAGGACAAGACCAATATTTATTTTGCGCGGCAGCTTGTAAACGAAAGGCTCCAGCATGCGCGAGAAGAGATCCCTGAGGGATTCGGCGAGCCTGAGATGGGGCCGATTTCTACAGGGCTGGGGCAGATACTCTTTTATGTCCTGGAGGACGAGACAGGCAAGCGGACGCCTGAAGAGATGCGCGAGATACAGGACTGGCTCATTAAGTTCAACATACAGACCGTCCCCGGAGTGACAGAAGTTCTTTCTCTCGGTGGTGAGGTAAAACAATTTCATGTCCGAATACGGCCTCAGGATCTTCTCAGATATGACATCTCAATCAAGGAAGTGATAGAGGCGATCAAGGCAAATAATTCCAATGCAGGCGCGCAGTTTATCGTCAAAAACGCAGAGGAATATATTGTCCGCTCAGTCGGCCTTGCAGAGAAGATCAGCGATCTGGAGGCTATTGTCCTGAAATCTCAAAAAGGGACTCCGGTCTTTTTGAGCCAAGTGGCAAAAGTGGTTGTAGGCGGCGAGATCCGGAGAGGCCTTGCCACGATGAACGGCAAAGGTGAGGCTGTCGTCGGTATGGTGCTGAAGCTGATCGGGACAAATACGTCTACGGTCATTGCAGATGTAAAGGCAAAGATGGCGGAGATCAACAAGGTGCTTCCTCAGGGAGTGAAAGTAGTCGCGTACTATGATCAAGCAACACTTGTAAAGAAGTGCATCCAGACTGTTGCTACAGCGCTTATCGAATCGGTCATTCTTATAGTCCTTATCCAACTCGTCATGCTCGGCGGTATTAGGCCGAGCATCGTGGTGCTTGCAGCAATCCCGTTTTCTCTGGCCTTTGCCTTTATGCTTATGAGATATTTCAATCTCTCGGCAAACCTCATGTCCCTTGGCGGGCTTGCTATTGCGCTTGGCCTTTTGGTGGACGGCGCTGTTGTTATGGTCGAAAACATTGACACCCGGCTCCGGGATGCGGCCTCAGACGAGCCGTTGATACATATCGTGGCCCGGTCCTGTTTTGAAGTGGCAAGGCCTATACTGTTTTCACTGTTAATCATCGTGATCGTCTTTCTGCCTCTCTTTACGCTGCAGGGAGTGGAAGGAAAGACCTTCAAGCCTCTTGCGCAGACCATGTCCTTTGCCATGCTGGGCTCGCTGCTTTTTGCCATGTTTTTTGTGCCTGTTCTGGCAAGCCTTCTCATGAAAAGACCGAAGACTTCTGAAGAGCACAAGGAGGTATTCGTCCTCCGCCGGCTGCTGAGATATTACAAACCTGCTGTATCCTATTTTGTGCAGAACCCTAAATCGTCAGTCATTCTGTCGGCAAGCCTCCTTGTTGTCGGCGGCTTACTGTATGGGCTGCTCGGCTCGGAATTTGTGCCGAGGCTGAACGAGGGCGACCTCATGGTCAGGGCGACCATGGCGCCTTCGATCTCGATTGAGGAGGCCCGCGACAACATGCTCAGGTTCGAAAAAAGGCTGATGGCAAAATTCCCTGAAGTGAAACGGGTTGTCACCCGCGTCGGAAGGGGAGAGGTCGGCGCACATGCTGATCCAGTGAATAATGCAGAGGCCTTTGTAGAACTCAAACCGAAGGGTCAGTGGACATCAGCAAAAAATCTTGAAGAACTCTATTTCAAGATGGGAGAGGAATTCGAAGACTTCCCGGGCGTCCAGTTCAATTTCACACAGCCTATTGCTGCTGCTGTTGACGAGCTTCTGACCGGCATCAAGGCCGATCTTGCGATAAAGATCTTCGGGCCTGACATGGAGGAGCTTAAAGAGCAGGCTGAAGCAATTGAAGCGGTGATCAGGAAAGTTCCGGGCGCTGCTGATGTGCAGAAAGACCAGGTATCCGGCACGCCCCAACTCAGAATAACCATCAACCGTCAGGCGATTTCACGGTATGGGATCAATGTCTCAGATGTTCAGGAGGTCATCCGCACCGCAGTAGGCGGAGATAAGGCCGGACAGGTTTTTGAAGGCATCAAGCGTTTTGATATTTTTGTCCGCTATTCCCCTGAGGCAAGGGGCAGCGCAGAGGTTATCGGGAATATCCTTATACCGGCACCGAGCGGTCCGAAAGTTCCACTCGCAGAGTTGGCAAAGATTGAAGAGATCGTGGGGCCGAGACAGGTGACCCGGGAGCACAATCAGCGGTTCATAACAGTGCAGTGCAATGTGCGGAATCGGGACATGGGCTCTTTTGTGAAGGAAGCCCAGAAGGCCATAGACGCCAAGGTCAAACTCCCACCCGGATATCTGATGAGCTGGGGAGGCCAGTTCGAGCTCCAGCAGGAGGCGAACAAGCGGTTGGTCCTTGTCATTCCTGTGACGCTGCTGATCGTCTTCCTGCTGCTATACTCCGCATTTAATTCAATGAAGAACTCGTTCCTGATATTACTAAACATCCCGCTTGCACTTGTCGGCGGCATTGTGGGTTTATGGATCACAGGGCAAAACCTTTCAGTGCCTGCCTCAGTAGGTTTTATCGCGCTCTTCGGCATTGCGCTTGCAAACGGCATGGTTTTAGTGACCTATCTGAACCAACTGCTTCGTGAAGGCGTACCCATGAAAGAGGCATGCATACAAGGCGCCTGCATGAGGCTCAGACCAGTGCTCATGACCGCTCTGGCTGCTGCGCTCGGACTGATTCCAATGGTCCTGTCAGGCGGCACAGGCAGCGAAGTGCAGAGGCCGCTGGCAACAGTGGTAATCGGCGGACTTGTTACCTCAACCGTATTGACGCTATTGGTTATTCCATCATTGTACCGGTGGTTTGCGATAAACCCTGAAGAAGAAACAGTTATGAAATAAGGAGACGAACATGAAGAAGATCGAAACATACATCAAACCTCACAAATTATCGGATGTGACCATGGCCATTCAGAAGGTTGAAGGGCTTCGCGGCATGAGCGTGCTGTCTGCCCGGGGCTTCGGCTGCAGAGAGGGAACTGAGAAGCAATGCCTGAAAGTAGATGATCTGATGGACTTTTCCGAGCATACAAAGATAGAGATATTCTGCAATGATGACCTTGTTGACGAACTGGTCACTGTTATCGACCGAACAGCGAAGACAGGGCTTAGGGGCGACGGTAAGATCTATGTCTCTGATGTAGAAAAGGCATTCAAGATCGGCAAAGGCGCTATTGATAACCAGAAGGAGAAAGGAGAATAGATTATGAAGAGACTGCTTATACTTTTAGTGGCTATACTCGCAGGTCTTCCGCTTCTTGGGTGCGGGACCACTGCAAAAGAAATCCAGGCGAGATCACAGAGCGGAAAGACAGATGTTTTCACTGAGGTCATCGGTAGTAAGGCGATCCCCAAGGGCTTTGCCGATCTCACCATAAAAGCTGACATCAAGACTCACGTCGAGGGATATTACATCCTTGAATCAAAAGAATCCCTTCATGGAAAGGAGAAGTATCCCTTCCTTGTAAATATCGACGGTCAGGTTGCGCGATGGGAGGTTGACGGTATCAGGGATGTCAAGCCGGCTTATGATGGCGACGGAAAGACGAGCCGTGATCCTGAGGCGCAGGAAGGCTTTAAATATATGCTTGAAAAAAACATCAGATTGGCAGTGGGCTCTCACAAGGTTTTCTTTGGCCTGCCTGAAGATAACCATTCTACCGAAGTGGAGGTATCTCTGAAGGAAGGCGAAATGAACATCTTGGAATTCAGGCCTATTTATAGGACCAAGAGAATTCCCACGAGAATCCCAACATTCCTGAAGGGGATAGACAAATATGAGGTGTTCTTGAACGGTAAGAAGATTTTGTAGAACTTTATCTTGCTATAATGGAAACAATATGGGCATAACCCGCAGGGATTTTCTAAACGGCGCCTTACTCGGCACAGGTGCTCTTCTGCTCGAGCTACCCGCTCCCTTGCGGCTGTTTGCTCAATCCCGGCCGGACTACGGCCTCTCCGTTATAGGCGACTATGTGTCATCCAATGGGAACACTGCTGCTGTTATCAATGCTTTCAAGGCCATAGATAACGGGGACTATAAATCTCTCACCAGGGATACTATTAATACCAATGAATCATATGATCTCGTCATCGTCGGGGGAGGTCTGAGCGGTCTGGGCGCCGCATATGAGTTTATGCAGTCCTCTACAAAGCAGGCGAAATGCCTTATTCTTGAAAATCATCCTATCTTCGGCGGCGCAGCAAAGAGAAATGAATTCATGGTGCAGGGTGAGCGGCTTATCGGGCCGCAGGCCTCGAATGCCTTTGGCGTTATAGACCGCCCCGGCATCCCAGGATATGATATTTACACTGAACTGGGCATACCGACAGATTTCACATATGCTGAGTTGCCGCCCGATTTGAAGCCCATGGACTTTGATGCGACAAATTTCGGCTACCGGCTTTGGTTCGATTCAAAGAGCATTGGTCACTATTATGCCAGGCAGGGACAGGGCACACCCGGCAAGTGGGTGTCAGACTTCTGGGAGAGCAAGCTTGCAGGAACGCCGTATTCGGAAAAGGCCCGGAAAGATTTCCTGCGCTGGAGAAATATATCAGACCGCCAATATGAGGGTGATGACTACGGCCGATGGCTTGATTCCATTACCTATAAGGATTATCTGGAAAAGATTCTGAAGCTTGATCCCGAAATAACGCGCTATGCTGATCCTGTGCTTGCCAGTGTGGCAGGGCTTGGCTGTGATGTCATCAGCGCGTACACTGCGCGCCAGGTCTCGATGCCGGGATTCCCTGAATTTCAGGGGCATCGCTCATTAAAAAGCAGTCATTGGCATTCCTTCCCGGGCGGCAATGACGGCTTCTCCCGCTATTTCATTAAGGCCCTCATCCCTGATGCCATTGAGGGCAGCAAGAGCTTTGCAGATATTCACAATGGACGAGTGCGCTTCCCTGCTTTTGATCGCGAAGAAAATAAGGTGCGCTTGAGGCTTGGCTCCTCTGTTGTCCATGTTGAGCAGGAAGACAACTCTGCGCAAAGTAAGAACGTAACGGTCAGCTATCTGCGTGATGGAAAACTTTATCGCCTCAAGGCCGGAACTGTCGTAATGGCATGCGGCAGCCGCCTGTCACGCAAGGTTGTATCAGGCCTGCCTGTGGGCCATGTCGAAGCCTACAACCAGTTCCATGTCTCTCCCATCCTTGTAGCAAACGTTGCCCTCACCAACTGGCGTTTTCTTTACCGCTTGGGCCTTACTGCCTGCAAATGGTTCAGCGGTTTCGGCTTTAGTTGTAACATCCGCAAACCAATGTATGTCGGTAATTACCGCTCGCCTCTGCATCCTGATAAACCCATCGTGCTCACCTTCTATGTTTCCTTTCATCAGCCGGGCCTTACTATTGAGGAGCAGGGAGAAAGCGGGAGGAAGAAACTTCTGGGCACAAGCTTTGCGGAGTTCGAGTCTCAGATAGTCAAGCAGATGAAGCAGCTCTTTTCGGATGCAGGGTTTCAGGCAGATAAGGATATAGCAGGCATAATTCTGAACCGGTGGACCTATGCTTATGTAAACCCGCAGCCAGGCTTTTACTTTGGCAAAGACAACAAGCCCACAGCGCGGGACGTTATCCGCAAACCCTTTGGACGTATTGCCTTTGCCCATGCTGAACTCAACGGACACCAGCACTGGGTTGCAGCCGTGGATGAAGGCAGAAGAGCAACAAGACAGGCAATGGAAGCCTTGTGAAAAACCTTGCGCCCCCTCATATGACCCGCATTTTTATGGATGCATAATCCCTTATGAATCACCTATAATATTTTAATAATGCTGAAAGAATATCTAAAAAAGATAGCGGACACCAGCAATCGCGGCGATGCGCGGGAAGAGACCTATTACCCAGTCCTGAAAGACCTGTTTGAAGAATATTCCAGTTCAACCGGCAAAAAAAAGATTCATGTAACCGTCCTTCCCAAAAAGACAGAAGCAGGAAACCCTGATTTCAGGATATGGGACGGCAAGCAGCATATAACAGGATACATAGAAGCAAAAGACCCCTCTATTGAAAACCTTGACCGCATAGAGGACACTGAACAGCTAAAGAGATATCTGCATACCTTCCCGAACCTTATACTTACCAATTTCCTTGAGTTCAGGCTATACCGTAACGGGGAGATGACTGATAAAGTCCTTATCGGTAGACCCGTAATCCTCAATAAGCTGAAAACCGCACCGCCTGTTGAAAAAGAAACAGAACTGTTGCAGCTATTAGAGAAGTTCTTTTCCTTCTCCATTCCGAAAGTCTATAACGCCAAGACCCTTGCGATAGAGCTTGCTAAAAGAACGCGCTTTCTGAAAGATGAAGTCATAACACAGGAACTGAGGGAAGAAGAACAGACAGGCAAAGGATTTATAGGGGGGTTCTATGAAGCTTTCAAAGAATACCTTATCAGCAGTCTTACAGAGGCTGAGTTTGCAGACCTGTATGCGCAGACAATAACCTATGGACTTTTCGCAGCCCGTACCCGGTCAGAGACCGGCTTTAACAGGAAGCTTGCCTATGATAATATCCCTCAAACAATCGGTATCCTGAGAGATGTATTTCAGTTTATTTCTTTAGGCTCCCTTCCTAAACAGATGGAATGGATTATTGATGATATTTCAGAAATCCTGTCTGTTACGGATATAAATAAAATCCTTCATCAATACTTCCATGAGGGCAAGGGCAAGGACCCTATCATACATTTTTATGAAACTTTCCTTTCAGAGTATGACCCCAAAACAAGGCAGATGAGGGGCGTTTATTACACTCCTGAACCTGTGGTTTCTTATATAGTCCGATCGCTCCATAGCATTTTAAAAGAGCAGTTCAACAAACCTGATGGATTTGCAGATAAGAACGTGACCGTATTGGACCCCGCAGCAGGAACGCTGACCTTTTTAGCAGAGACGGCAAAGCTTGCTGTAGATGAGTTTGTTTCAAAGTACGGAGAGGGAGGCAGAAAGAATTTTATCAAAGACCATGTCTTAAAAAACTTCTATGCCTTTGAATTGATGATGGCCCCTTATGCTATCGGGCATTTAAAGATGTCCTTCCTTCTTGAGGAATTAGGATACAGGTTAGAGAAGGATGACAGGGTTAAACTGTATCTTACAAATACCCTTGAGATGGAAGAGCTGCCGGAAACTAAACTGCCGGGCATGTCTTCACTGTCTGAAGAATCGCACCTTGCAGGAAAGGTGAAGAAAGAACAGCCGATATTGGTGATTTTGGGGAACCCGCCATATTCTGTAAGTTCTGTCAATAAATCGGACTTCATTGAACAGGAGATGGATGTATATAAGGAAGATGTTCGGTCTGAAAGGAACATTCAGCCATTGTCAGATGACTATATAAAATTTATCAGATTTGCACATTGGAAGATTGAACAAGACGGTAAAGGGATAATTGGAATGATAACAAACAATTCCTATTTATCAGGACTGATCCACAGAGGCATGAGGAAAACACTTCTTGATAGCTTCGATGAAATTTACATTTTAAATCTTCACGGTAACAGCCGTATCGGAGAGAAAGCGCCTGATGGAAACAAGGATGAAAATGTATTCGATATTCAGCAGGGCGTATCTATTGTTTTATTCATTAAGCAAGGGAAGAAGGGGAAAGGATGCAGGGTTCTTTATCAGGATGTCCACGGATTGAGGGAAAGTAAATATGAGTATCTAAGCAAAAATGATATACGTAAAACAAAATGGACGAAATTGAAACCTTCAGAACCATATTACTTCTTCGTAGAGAAAGACTTTTCATTGCAGCCTACATATCACAAGTTTTTGCCTATCCCTGATATCTTTAATGAAAATTCATTTGGTATCACAACTGCGCGAGATCATTTTGTTGTTGGTTTTAACGAACAAGAAATTAAACAGCGGATGCGAACATTTACAAGTGATTTGCCTGATGATTTGGTTGCGCAGTCCCTGGATTTGAAAAATACGGGCGAGTGGAGCATTAAGGACGCACGAAAAGCGGTTAAAAATATTGAATGGAAACAATCTATAAAGCCTTACTCCTACCGCCCATTTGACTGCCGAAGAATAGTTTATCTGCCAGTTCTCATTGAACGCGACAGAATGGAAATAATGCAACATCTTTCAGATAAGGACAATCTCAGTTTGTCCCTAACGAGACGCTTGAGAGACCCGGATTGGAAGCATGTATTCGCTACTCATTTTATAACAGACAAGACCTTGCTCTCTTCGCGAGATAATTGCTACTGTTTCCCTCTTTATCTTTACAAGGAAAAAGACAAGGCTAAGAAACGTTCTTTTGGCAGCACAATGATGCTCTTTGAGGCTGAAGCGGAATACGGCGTTAAAAAACCGAACATTTCAGCTGAGGTTATGGAAAGATTAATAAAGGCTTATAAAAAAGTACCTTCCCCTGAAGAAATCTTCTATTACATTTACGCTGTCCTTTATTCAGATACATACCGGACAAAATATGCAGAGTTCCTGAAGATAGATTTTCCAAGAGTGCCGTTTACTAAGGACTATAAGCTATTCAAGAAGATGTCTGAATACGGAAACAGGCTCGTTAACCTGCACCTGTTAAAGGTAGGGGCGAATGATTATTCGCCCCTACAAAACCCAATTGCGCGGTTTCAGGTTGAGGGGGATAACAGGGTAGAGAAGCCGAAATTCGTTCCTGCGGGTTGTCATTCTCGCGAGCAAGGCGAGTCGGGAATCCTTCAGACAGATTCCGGACAAGCCGGAATGACAAACAAAGAATTAGGGCGTGTATATATCAACAAAGAGCAATACTTTGAAGGCATATCACAGGAGGTATGGAACTATCAAATCGGGGGTTATCAGGTTTGTGACAAATGGCTAAAGGACCGGAAGGAACGGATACTGACCCTTGATGAGATTCAGACCTATTGCAGGATAGTCACAGCAATTCAGGAAACCATTAAGATACAGAGGGCCATTGATAAAGTATATGCGGCTTTAGAGATGGATGTGATATAACATGAACAGGTCTGTTTGTGCGGCAGACCCAGGCATCAATCTTCCGGAGTGACCTTTATGATTGCCGTTCCGGCCTTTCCCCTCCAACCGTATAAACATCTCTGAGCGCCAAGGCCTTTCGTTGTCGGTGTTGATCTGACCGGAAGAAATGAATTTAAGGAGTCATCATGGTAAGAATATTTTGCTTGCTAGTTTTATGCCTTACGCTATACCCCCTGCAGGGGTATGCTCTCGAACCGTCGGAAAAGCTGCTGTTCGAGAAGAATTCTCTATACCAATACATTCAGGTTATTGAAGATACAGTCAAGAAAGAGCGGTATGTTCGTAACCAGAAAAGAGAATTCACACAGGGAGGCATTTATGTAAATGCACCGGACAAACTCCTCCTTGAATTCACACGGATGAGCTTTGTCTCTCTTGCCTTTCTGGACAGTGACCCTAAGGACGTGCTCTTTGTCGGTCTTGGCGCAGGCGCCATGCCCAGGTATTTCAGCGGGCGCTATCCGGATGCTGTTATCGATATCGCCGAGATAGACCCTGATATGCTTGCCGTTGCACAAAAGTACTTTTATTTTAAGGAGAATGAGAGAATGAAAGTGCATATCGATGACGGCAGGCTCTTCATCAAACGGACGAAGAAGAAATTCGACTGGATCGTTCTTGATGCCTATCAGAATGACTACATTCCCTTTCATCTCACAACGCTGGAGTTTCTCAGGGAAGTAAAAAACAGATTGAAAGATAATGGCGTAGTCGCAGCGAATATTGTTTCGCCATTCAGAAACAAGTTTTTCGATTCTATGGTCATGACTTACAAAAAGACATTCCCTCATCTTTATATTTTCAAGGGAAAGAAATCCGGCAATTTTGTCTTCGTTGCAACAGCGAGCAGTAAAATAAGAGACAAAGACAGTATTGAGGCAAGAGCACGCAAGATTCAGTCTGCCAGGAAATTCGATATCGATCTTGAGGACTTTGCCGCAAGATGTGAAGCCTGTGAGGCATATGAGTGGGAGGGCGCCAAAATACTCACCGACGACTTTGCGCCGGTGAATCTCTATCAACACCAGAAATCAGGAGCGCCATGAGGAGGGAGCGGTATGATTAAGTTCGTAGTTTTTATTTGCGGCGCAATTGTAATGTCATTTGAAATTCTGGGCAGCAGAGTGCTCGCCCCGAACTTCGGCAGCTCTGTCTTTGTCTGGGGAAGCCTGATCAGCGTCTTTTTAGCCGGCCTTTCTGCCGGCTATTATTTGGGCGGGAGGCTCGCTGATACAAATCCCTCCTCCAGAAAGTTGGGTCTAATCCTTATCGCTCCCGGTCTCCTCTTCATGACCTTCCCCTTATACAGCGGCCCTGTTTCGGACTGGATATTCGTGCAAGACCTTGGCGTGAGGATAAGCCCTCTGATAGCATCCTCAGTCCTTTTTCTGGTACCCTCAGTTTTCCTCGGGATCGTAAGCCCCTATACGGCAAAACTGATGATTTGCAGCCTGCACACTTCAGGCAAGACGATTGGAACGCTCTATGCCCTTTCCACCTTCGGAAGCATTATCGGGACCCTTATCACTTCCTTCTATCTCATCACACTGGTAGGGGTCAACGCTCTCATCATGGGACAGGGTATTCTGCTTATCGTTTTGACGCTTCCGCTCTATTTTATGAACTTGAACTGCAGCATCGAAAATGCCAGCCAGGCCGGCGGGATGTGCGATACCAAGTGAAACTGCTTATATTTTGGCTATACTCGCAGGTCTTCCGCTTCCTGGGTGCGGAACCACTGCAAAAGAAATTCAGGCGAGATCATAGAACGAAAAGACATTTGAGGTATTCCTTTGCTCCCCTATCATGGTCTGCGGGACAAAAGAGATGAAAACGACTTGGGTATAGGGCTGGTGAACTGCATCACTTCCTTTGTAACAGGATGAGGGAAAGAAAGGCTGAAGGCATGCAAGGCAATGCGGCGGATAGGGTTCGTTAGAGCGCCGTATTTTTTGTCCCCTATAACAGGGCATCCCATATCTGACAATTGTACGCGAATCTGATGTTTTCTGCCGGTTTCAAGAACGACCTCAAGCAGGGCGTGTGTCTTGTCTGCTTTCAGGACCTTATAACGCGTAACCGCAAGTTTTGTCTGCTCAGATGCCGCACCTGAGTAGACCTTGAAAGCCTTTGTTTCATTCAACCAGCTCTCCATCTTTCCCTCCGGCTTCTCAGGCACACCCTCAACTACGGCATAGTATTTTTTCCCGGCGCTGTTCCAGGCATCCTGAAGCTTCCTCTTTGCGCCTTCATTCTTTGCAAAGACGATCAGACCGGAGGTTTCACGGTCAAGCCTGTGCACAATATAGATGCGGTCAGGCCGTGCCGCATTTCGTTCCTTGAAAAAAGCATTCAGCACATAGTAAACAGTTTCCTTTTTCTCTGTTTCCGTTGCTATGGTAAGCAGGCCTGAAGGCTTATCGATGACCAGAACCGCATCGTCCTCATGAATGACTGCTATGCCGTACTGCTCGAGTATTTCTTTGCCGGGCTGAGGTTTTGAATTCATATCAAGGATATCACCAGCTAAAAGCCGATGGTCATGGCCGATGACAAGCCTGCCATTAACCGATATTGCACGGTGTTTTATCAGCTGTCTGATCTTTGTTTTTGAGTAGCCGAACCCAAGCAATAAATCCACCAGTCCGGATGCTGTCTTAACTCTGACAGGCTTCATCAGTGTTCCTTGCCCTGGAAATCACCACGCAATTGCCCGCAGGCGGCAAGAATGTCCTGCCCCTTGCTTTCTCGTATCAGTGCTGTCACATGGCTGTCTTCAAGCGCCTTCTGAAATGCAAGCACCCCTGGATTCGATGGCCTCTTCAGTCTGCTTCCCTCGTGAGGATTATACGGTATTATATTCACCTTGCACCTGATCCCCCTCAGCAGTCTGACAAGTCTCCCGGCGTCTTCACTCGTGTCGTTGACCCCGTCAATAAGAACATATTCAAAGGTGATCCTCCTGCCTGACTGAAGCGGATACCTCCTGCATGCGTCAAGGAGCATGCCAATAGGATAGCTCCTGTTAACAGGCATGAGCCTGTCCCTCACTTCATCGGTAGTTGCATTCAAAGAGACCGCAAGATTCACCTCCGGAGCCTTCTTCGGAAACTCAAGAATTCTTGGAACAAGACCTGAAGTGGAAACTGTTATTCTCCTCTTTGATATAGCCATAAGCCCGGTAATCTTCCAAAGAGCACTGGTCACCTCCCCAAAATTTGCAAGAGGCTCTCCCATTCCCATGAATACTATATTACTTACCTTCCTGGGACTAATGAGCCTGTTAACAGAAATGATCTGATCGATAATCTCAAAAGCCTCCAGGTTTCTATTAAAACCGAGTTCGCCGGTCAGACAGAAACTGCATCCCATGGCGCATCCTGCCTGAGAAGATATACAAAGGGTCAGACGGTCCTTGTCCGTAATAAGCACACTCTCTATAGTATTTCCATCTTTTAGGGAGAAGAGAAATTTTTCAGTGCCATCCTCTGATCTCTGGCGCGCAACAAGTCCGGGGCTGCTGATATATGCCTTTTGAGCAAGCTCATCCCTCAGGGCCTTCGAAAACTCGGTAATCTCCTGCAGGTCCGCTGCATATCTGTCGTAGAGCCAGTGCAGGAGCTGGTCGACTCTGTACCTGGGCAGGTGATAATCAGCCGCAAAATCATGCAACTCATCCACTGATAAAGACTTCAGATTAATTTTTTGCGACATTTCAGCGCAGGTTAGTATGGAAATCTCCTGCCCCGCCCCTATTCCTGAACGATCTCCTCAAGAGTAACCTCAAAAACCAGGTCCTTGCCTGCCAGCGGATGATTACAGTCCATAATATATCCGGTACCGGTCTCTTCGACAACCGTAACCTTGACAGGCATGCCATCTGCCCTAAATAGCTGGTACTGCCGCCCGACCTCAAAAGTAACGTCCTGCGGCGCCCTGTCCTTGTGGAACTCAAAGACCTTTTCCCCGCTATGCGCTCCGTATGCCTTGTCGCAAGTCATAGCGATAGACTTTGTCTCTCCGACATTCATGCCTATAACGCCTTCCTCAAGCCCTTGAATGAATTCTCCACTGCCCAGCTTTATCTCAAGAGATGCTCCTCCCTCGGAGGAGTCAAACACCGCGCCGTCCTCCATCAATTTCCCGACGTAATGTACCCTGATGGTATCGCCTTCTTTCACTTGTGACATGATGTTTCCTTTCTTTAAACAGATTGAAATACTTTATCATAAAACTGTCACCTGTCCCATCGGTGCCCGGGACAGGACAGCAAAACAGCAGAATTAATCCTCCCAGGCCTTTCTT
>JAGVHR010000182.1 GCA_020056455.1 Thermodesulfovibrionales bacterium | reverse complement strand
TCAAGAAGAAAAATAATCGGTCTGATGGCACTCATCATATTCATCCTGACATTTATTCCTGAGCCGATAATCATTAAGTAAAAAAAAAGGCACAGGCTTGACGGCCTATATACCGTATCTTCAGTCGCCTGCCGAATCGGGAATATGCAACTGGAGGATCTGTCATTTCCTAAAGCTGCCGGACCGTAAACAAGGGCTCCTGGATTATTTCCCCCCTGCACACCGGACATCGTCCCGGTTTTTTGAGACGTTCACGCTTTCTGAAGATAAAACCGCATTTCAGGCACTCCGCAGGGATGACAATGAGGTGCTGACCGGTTTTGTGAGTTGACTTTCCGATATGCTCAAGATGTTCATAAACGTCTTTTTCGGAAATCCTGACATACCCCGACACTTCTTTTGCCGACATGGTCTGCCCTTCAAGATGCGCAAGAATTTCCTGCCTGATAGTCTCATGCCGCTCAATAGGTATATACGGCTGCCTGGGCTTTTGCTTCATAGGATGAACTTACCATAAATTCTGACGGACCCGCTCCGCATTATACCGGTCCGGGCGGGGAGGCTTCTGTACAGCAGGGTGGCCGAATGGTATCAGCGCAAAGGGTATCACATGCTCTGGAATATTGAGAAGCTTTCTTAGACCGGCAACTCTCTCATCACCCGGATAGACTCCAACCCATACACCTCCGAGTCCTTTTGCATGGACAGCCAAAAGAAGATTTTCAGTTGCTGCGGAGCAGTCCTGCACCCAGAAGCCTGCATGTTTTTCGAGTGAGGGTTCTCCGCAGACAAGGATGGCAAGAGGTGCTGTCCTGCACATTAGTGAATGGGGATGAAGGGAAGGTATCTCATCAAGGAGCCTCCTGTCATTGATTACGACAAAGTGCCAGGGTTGCTGATTGCCCGCAGAAGGCGCGCTCATGGCCGCCTCCAGAAGCTCACGCACCATTTGATCTGAAACAGGCTCAGATGAATATTCCCGAATGCTTCTTCTTGAAAATAAGGCCTGCATTGCGTCCATTGGCAGTCTCCTTTGCATATTGAAAAGTTGTGTATATAAGTATATCAAAAAGTCTGATATTTCCTGTACAGGCTTATAGAAAAAGAAATGCACAATTGCTATTCTATGAACATGGAAAACCTTATAAATACCAGGCGCCTTGTGGATACCTTCACTGATCTGATCAATATAAATTCACCTTCTTTTCAGGAGGGCCTCATGGGCGATTATATTGAGGCAAGACTAAAACTTTCGGGCTTTAGGGTGGTTAGGCGACAGTATGACGGGTCATTCAATCTTATAGCGCACGGAAAGGGCACGATAAAAAACAGCCTGCCGCTCATGTTGAGCGCTCATATGGATACAATAGAACCGACTGAGGGCATAAGGTATGAAGTTAAAAACAATATCATCAGGACCATCGGAAATACCGTGCTTGGCGCTGATGATAAAAGCGCAGTTGCACAGATACTGGAGGCGGTGACAGCGCTTAAAGAGACTGATGTGCCCCACGGAGGCATAGAGATAGTCTTCACCTCGGCTGAGGAAAAGGGGTTGCACGGAGCCAAGCATCTTGATTTCAAAAAAATAAAAAGCCGGCATGCTATTGTCCTTGACTCCGCCGGCAAGGTTGGGAAAATCGTTGTTGCGGCGCCGACGCATATCACCTATGAGATGCACATTATCGGAAAACCTGCCCATGCGGGCATTGAGCCGGAAAAAGGAGTCAGCGCCATCAAGGTGGCGGCTGAGATCATCACCAAGGCTCCTGATGGACGGATCAACAGGGAGACAACCGCCAACATAGGTATCATCAATGGCGGCGGCGCCACAAATGTGGTGTCAAAACAGGTCGCAATTCGCGGTGAGATAAGGAGTCATGATCCTGTAATGCTGAAGCGCGTAAAAAACACTATTTTCAGCGCCGCAAAATCCATTGCCCGGATGAGAAAGGCAAAGGTTTTTATAGAGGAGCAAACGGAATATCAGGCGTTCAGGATCAATGAGGCTGAGCCTTTCCTCCGGTTTATGGACGAGGTGCTTAAGGAGTGCTGTATTAGACCTGAGCATACACTGACCGGCGGCGGATCAGATGCGAACATCCTGAATCAGCATGGCATAGTGGCTCTGAATCTCTCAAACGGCATGCAGAAGGTCCATTCTCACGAGGAATATATTCATCTTGACGACCTGTATAAAGGGAGCCTTGTTGTGCTTCAGGCTATCAGAAAAATGACAGGTTTTCCGGACCGGCCCCAGAGATAATATGGAATATGGCGGAATGTACTCGCACCTTGTCCTCAATATTGTCTGAAACTCAGCTGCTGTTTATATCCTGTTTGACATCTTCGATTATAGTGATACCATGTGAGCAAGAGACCATATTGAGATATATTTCGCAGGAGGAAAATATGACAAAAGCGATTTTCACTAAAGCGGCAGTGTTTTTTATATGCATGCTCGTAGCGTCTGTAGTGAGCGCACAGGCAGCACATATAGGACCTCCGGCAGTCGGTCAGACATTGGTGCGAGAGGGTGATTTGGCAATCAGGCTTGCGTTTACCCTGGGCCTGAGCGTTACTGAAGACGAAGTGGAGGCTGAAGGACGCCTCGCAGAGGCAGGCATTGCGCCGGTAAACGGGTGGATTGCTGATTATCCCCTTACCCCTGACATTATAGGCGAGATCCGGGACTCTGTGCTGGAGGCTGTTTCTGCCGGAAGACTGAAAATGGCAACTGATGAGGCATTGAAGGCAGTTGATGATGCGGTCTCAGGTATGGACATTGCGGTCAAGCCTTATGTCGAGGGAGAAACCGGCGAAGCGAGTCCGACTGGCGTGGAGAAATATCCGAATCCGACAGTTATCAATAATTATTATCACGAGCAGGGTCCCCCGGTCATCACTTACTATCAACCCCCTGCAGGTTACTATTCCATGTACACCTGGGTGCCCTATCCGTTTTGGTGGGTTGATTTCTGGTTCCCTGGCTACTTTATTCTTCACGATTTTCATAAAGTTATAATAGTGAAAAAAAGAGTGGTAGTCATCACTAATCACTTCAGGGACAGGCGAGTTCACAGATCTTTCAGAATTGATCCTGCTGAACGGTTCAGGGGAAGGACTTTCGGTGGTATAGGAGCGCGTAATAAAGGCGGCCTGATCTCAACCGGCCAACCGAGAAGTGATAGGCGGATATTCAACAGACCGGAAGGCCGCAGGGGTCCTTCCGGCAGGGGACCTGGAGAACAGATGATACCCGGAGACCGCACCAGGTCCATTGATCGGTCCGGGCGATCTGAGCAGATGAGATCAGGAGACAGCACCAGGTCCATTGATCGGTCCGGGCGATCTGAGCGGATGAGATCAGAAGACAGATCCCCTGTTTCACCTCCCCAGAGGAGCGGCAGCGGTTCACGTGGTGGGAAGGTACGAGAGGACAGGCCCAGGCGCTGACTCATAACGAGTGTGACACGACAGATACCCTGGGAATTGTATTAGAGACGTCCTGAGCGGATAATCGAGATGATTAGCCAGATGCCAAGGAGCAGGGCAAACCCGAAGGCAGTCAGTCCGAGTACGGACATTCCCCTGTAAATCGGGCCGGCTCCGGTGGCATGCATTATCGCCGAACTAAGGAGTATGGCGCTGATAATCATGCTGAAGGAGATGCGGTTGCTTGAACGGTCCATATCCCTGATGAATTTGTCCATTCCGATATGGGTCATCTTGATGCCGATATCATCTTTCAGGACCTTTTGAATGACCTGTCGCACCTGTTTTGGAAAAAGCGTGACAAAGTCACTTATGTCCACTACATTTTTTCTGGCCCGCTCGAATAGCTTTCCGGGCTTTAACCGCTCTCTCATGAGTTTCGAGGCATAGGGTTCAGCCGCTGCGATAAAATCAAAACCAGGATCCAGTTCCCTGCCGAGGTTCTCGAGTATGAGCATCGCTTTATTGACCAGCAGAAGATCAGAGGGGATCTTCATGTTATGCTTGATGGCCAGGTGCGTGATCGTATCCAGGTATTCCGCGAAGTTGATCTCCTTGATGGTAAGTCCATAGAGAGGCTCAAGGAAATCAGCCAGGTCGGACTTGAAGTCCTTTCTGAAGGATTCAAGATCAACGTGTTCAGGCACCAGACCGAGCTCTATGTACTGGTCTATAAGCTTGTCAAAATCCTTATGTATGAGCGCAAGGAACGTGCCTGCCATGGTCTCGCGCAGTTCAGGAGAAACCCTGCCTACTATTCCGAAGTCCACGAAGCCGATCTGTCCCGAAGGCATGGCATAGATATTTCCCGGATGGGGATCAGCATGAAAAAACCCGTCCTCCAGAATCTGTTTGAAGTAGGAGTCAACGCCGATTTTGGCAAGTCGCCTTCTGTCGAGACCCTGCTGAATAATGCTGTCGATGTCGTCAATCCGGACGCCTTCTATCCTCTCCATGACAATGATTTTTCCGGTGGTGTGTTCCTCGAAAATCCTTGGGATATGGATATCCTGGTTGTGTTCAAAGTTCTTTCTGAATCTGACGCAGTTGTGGGCCTCTTCAACAAAATCCAGCTCCTTCCTGACCGTTCTGGAAAACTCCTCAACTATTCCGTTAGGGTTGAAAAAAGAGCTCTCAGGAAAATATTTTTCAAGAAGACCGGCAGCATACATAAGGATGCCTATATCGGTTTCTATCTGTTCACGGATATTGGGACGCTGGACCTTGATAATCACATCGCTGCCGTCAAGAAGTCGTCCCTGAAAAACCTGGGCGATGGATGCGGCAGCTATGGGTGTTCTGTCAAACCTGGAAAAGATATCGTCAAGTCTTTTCCCTGTTTCCTGTTCGATGATCCTGACAGCGTCATCAGTGGGGAAGGGTGGTACCCTGTCCTGAAGCTTTTTAAATTCCTCTGCAAACCGGGTTGTGATCAGATCCGGCCGGGAGGAAAGTATTTGGGCAAGCTTGATAAAGCTGGGGCCCAGCTCTTCAAAGGCCATCCTTAACTGCTCGGGCGCAGAGGGGCTCTTAACCGGAGGCCACTGTCCAAAGGCCTTTATCCTCTTCCGGAAGGGGATGAACCTGCCAAGATGTATCTGGTCGATTACCTTGCCGAAGCCGTACTTGAGAAAGACATTAATGATCTGCCTGATTCTGCTGGCGCTTTTGCGGAGTCTGAGAAAGCTGAATGGCATGGAGAGCCTTACCGGCCCTCCTCATTTTCGCCTTCAAGTTTTTTCAATCTGGCAGAAAGAGCATTGACCTTTTCATTGAGGCTGTCGATATCGTCTTTTGAAGGAAACTTCATCCTGTCGAGGGCCTTCTTTAACAGATCGTTTATGCTGTTTGACACATCTTCAGTATTTTTTTCCGCTTTTTCCGCCCAGTCCTTCACGAGCTTTGCGCCTTGAGACTCGCTCAGTTCGCCCTTCTTTACAAGTTCGTCAACGAATTCCCTTACCTTTTCCTGAACACCGTAGCCTGCGAGCAGCGCATTTCTTATAATGTCGAACATAGCCATGATTCCTCCCTCTGTTGCGAGTTCTCTTACGATTTAGTCTTTATTACATCGTATAACGATTCGAGTGCCTTGTCCAGCAACTCTATCTCCTTTGTTCCTCCCTGGGCAGTGTCAGGTCTGCCTCCTCCCCGGCCCCCGGCTGTGCCGGCAACTTCCTTGAGAATAGCGCCGGCGCTGAATCTGGAAACGAGGTCCCTGGTCACCATGGCTACCATGGATGCCTGATCATCCCTGACAGATGCCATAACAAGGATGCCTGATCCCATAGAGTCTCTTACATTATCCGCCAAAACCATGAGGTCCTTTGCGTCAAGGCCGTCAAGCCGGTAGGCAATTGCCATGATGCCGTTAATGTCCCGCGCGGCCCTGACTATAGTGCCTGAATAATCAGCCGCGTTTTTTCCTTTCATGGACTCAAGCTCTCTTTCGAGTTCCTTCATTCCGCTGATAAGTTTAGAGGTCTTGTCCGCTGCATTTTCAGTGACTTTCAGAATATCGCAGATCGTCCTGAGTTCAGCCTCCTGCCTCCTGAATAAGGAGATTGCTGTTTTCCCTGTGACCGCTTCAATCCTCCTTATGCCTGCCGCAACGCTCCCTTCAGAGACGATCTTGAAGAGACCGATATCTCCAGTAGCCCGTGCATGAGTTCCGCCGCAGAGTTCAGAACTTACCTCAGGCACTGTAATAACACGGACAACGTCCCCGTATTTTTCTCCGAAAAGAGCGGTAACCCCTGATTCTATTGCCGTCTTCGTGTCCATGGTCGTTACACTGACAGAGATGTTTCTGAGAATATTATCGTTGATCTCGTCCTCGATTGCCTCGATTGTTTTGAGGCCAAGTGATTGAAAATGTGTAAAATCAAAACGGAGCCTTTCATCAGATACGAATGATCCGGCCTGTTTGACATGCTCGCCTGCAAAATTCCTGAGCGAGGAATGAAGAAGATGGGTCGCAGTGTGGTTTCTGACAATGGCAGAACGTCTCTGCCTGTCGACAGCAGCGTTTACAGCCGATCCGGTCGTAAGTGTACCTTCCACAACCCTTACCTTGTGCAGATGCATGCCTTCAACCGGTTTCCGCGTATCAACAACAAGAGCTCTCATACTGTCCGCTGTCAGCCGGCCTTTGTCTCCGACCTGTCCGCCTGACTCTGCGTAGAAGGCTGTCTTGTCCAGCAGGACCTCTGCCTCAAGACCGGCCTGAATTTCTTCAACCTGCCTGCCGTCATGGATGAGCGCAAGCACAATCGCATCAGCTTCGAGCAAATCGTAGCCAACAAATTCGGTTGCAGGGTATCTCCGGAGTATTTCTTTGTATGCAGAGGATGCTCCGGCCGTCTCTTCTCCGACCCATGACGCGCGCGCCCTGATCCTTTGCTGTTCCATCTCCCTATGAAATCCTGGTTCGTCAATTGAAAGATTATGCTCAGCCGCAACATCGCGCGCAATATCCAGAGGAAAGCCATAGGTGTCATAGAGTCTGAAGAGTTCCGGGCCTGGGATGCTGCCAAGGCCGCTTCCTTTGGTCTGCTTGATCACGTCCGTTAGAATGACAAGACCCTGATCAAGGGTTTTCATAAAGCGTTCTTCCTCGAGTTGAAGAATTTTCTGTACCCTGGACTGTTCTTCCCTCAGTTCAGGATAGATGCCGCCCATGGTATCAGTTACCGCATCACAGAGTCTGCAGAGGACCGGCCCATCCATATCCAGACTCCTGGCGTAGCGCGAGGCTCTCCTGATTATCCTCCTGAGCACGTAGCCTCTTCCTTCATTTGAGGGTACGAGCCCTTCAGACAGAAGGAAGGATATTGAGCGGATGTGATCAGCAATGACCCTTATGGCAATATCCGTAAGCCTGTCAAGGTTATAGGTTTTTCCGGATTGATCGCAGATGGCTGCAATGATCATTGCAAACAGATCAGTATCAAAATTATTGAATTTCCCCTGAAGCACTGCGGTCAGGCGTTCGAGCCCCATACCGGTGTCTATGCTGGGCTTTGGCAGGGGGTTGAGTTTGCCATGACGGTCCCTGTCAAACTGCATAAAAACCAGGTTCCATATTTCGAGAAAGCGGTCGCAGTCGCAACCCACAGCACACTCAGGTCTGCCGCAGCCGATATTAGCGCCCTGATCAACAATGATTTCAGAGCACGGCCCGCAGGGACCAATATCACCCATCTGCCAGAAATTGTCTTTGGCTCCGAGGCGCACAATCCTGTTTCCGGGAATGCCTGTAACATCTTTCCAAAGCTGCTCTGCTTCGTCGTCATCTTCATATACAGTGGCCCAAAGCCTGTCCGGAGATAGCTTATAATGCACTGTGAGAAGTTCCCACGCAAAACTGATTGCATCACGCTTGAAATAATCGCCGAAGGAAAAGTTGCCCAACATCTCGAAGAAGGTATGATGGCGGGCTGTATGGCCGACATTCTCAAGATCATTATGTTTGCCGCCTGCCCGCATGCATTTCTGGCTTGTAGTCGCACGGTTGTAAGGCCTGTTTTCATCCCCCTGGAAGACCCCCTTGAACTGGACCATGCCGGCGTTTGTAAAGAGCAGGGTCTGGTCATTGCCTGGAATAAGGGAAGAACTCCTCACTGTCTCATGGCCCCTGGACCTGAAATAATCGAGAAAGGTTTTTCTTATATCTGAGCTTTTCATCTTACTTTGCGAATCCCGGCTCATTGCTGATGATCTCTGTGAGCTTCCCATCAGTAAAAATGAGTCTGGATTTAAAGAAATGAAGCTTTTCATAGACCCACTCGATGCGTTCTTTTCCGTCGTCGGCCGGCTGAAGCACGTTTACGGAGTGAGGACCTCCCCAGGCGTACCTGACCTGTACTTTGGTCATGCCGACTGCGACCTCATTGTTTTTGATACGTTCCTGCACGGGTTGGGGGAAATCCCTGATCTCATCATGCGAATACCGCGCAGCCTTTGTACAACCGGCAGTCAGGGCCAAAGAGATGATTGAAAAAAACAGGATGCCTCTCTTCATACTTCTATCTCCTCGCGAAATTGTGATATTTTTACAGCCTTTATAATGACAGCCATCGGATAGCCTTTTCTCATAAGCATGCCTATAAGGCTTCTGCTCCTTTTTGGCTCGGGAAATTTTCCAATGCTTTTCTCTTTTTTTTCAAGTAGCTTCCTGATATTTTGAAGCTCTGTTTCTTCGTCATACTCAAGCGTCTCATCAATGATCTCTTTTGACAGGCCCCTTTGCCGCATAAATTGTCTTGCTCCCTCAAAACCAAGCAGCTTGTTGGTCATTGCCTGCCGCTTCAGGTTCTCAGCAAGGTCTCTGTCATTGATAAAGCCGGCGCGAGCGAGAAAGGCAAGCGTCTCTTCAATCTCCTCCCGGGCAAACCCTTTTTTCTTCAGGCGGTCGCAGAGTTCTTTTTTGCTCCGGCCCCGATACCGGAGCAGCAGCAGAGCATAGCTGCGCGCCTTATCTGCCGAACCTGTCAATTTTCATCTCGTCCTTAACAGGGCTATGGTCTTCAAAGGAAAGGTCGCTCGTGGACTGGATGCCCTTCACTTTCAGCACAAAGTCGTCCGGATTGGTTGCCCTTCTAAGCGCCTCCTCATAAGAGATGAGCCCGGTCTTGTAGAGCTGAAAGAGTGACTGGTCGAATGTCTGCATGCCGTAGTGGATAGTCCCCTGTGCTATGATATCTGAAATGGATTTTGTCTTGTCCGGGTCAAGAATGCAATCCTTGATCGTAGCAGTTGCTATCAGCGCCTCTACTGCCGCAACCCGGCCTTTCCCGTCGATCCTGGGCACAAGCCTCATTGATATGATACCTCTGAGCACAGCTGCAAGCTGGATTCTGACCTGCTTGTGCTGATAAGGAGGGAACACTGATATGATCCTGTTGATGGTCTCCATGGCATCAGTGGTATGCAGTGTGCTCATAACGAGGTGGCCGGTTTCCGCGGCTGTAAGTGCGGTCTGCATGGTCTCGAAGTCACGCATTTCACCCACAAGGATTACGTCAGGGTCCTGCCTCAGGGCTGCCCTAAGCGCCTTGCTGAAGGATTCCGTGTCACTGCCTATTTCCCTCTGATTAACGATTGAGCGCTTGTCTCTGTGAAGATATTCGATAGGGTCTTCAATGGTCATGATATGATCTGTCTTATTCATATTGATATTGTCGATCATGGAGGCAAGGGTGGTGGATTTGCCGCTGCCTGTTGTTCCGGTGACGAGGATGAGGCCCCTCGATTCCATGGACAGCTTTCTCACGATATCAGGCAGGAGAAGTTCTTCAATGGTTGGGATCCTCATTGGAATGACCCTGAATACAAGACCGACGGTGCCTCTCTGAATGAACATATTACATCTGAAGCGGCCAAGCCCTGGAACGCTGTAGGCGAGATCAATATCGTTTTTCTTTTTAAAAATCTCCCTCTGGCCCGGGCTCATGACAGAGAAGGCTATCTTGAGAGTGTCCTCCTGACTGAGGCGATTCATATTTGCAATCGGGGTCAACTCTCCGTTGACTCTCAGAATTGGGGGAGAGCCCACTTTCAGGTGGAGGTCCGAAGCTCCGTGCGCATGCGCTTCCCTTAACAGTTCATTGATATCCATGGCTTCTCCAGTGGTCATCTCTTGAGGTTATAGGCCTCGACGATCTTATCTTCAATCTCCTTGGCGATATTTGCGTTGTTCTTCAGGAACTCTTTCGAGTTTTCCCTGCCTTGTCCAATCCGGCTGCCGCCGTAGCTGTACCAGGCGCCTGATTTTTCGATGATGCCTTTTTCGACTCCGAGATCCACAAGCTCTCCTGCACGGGAGATGCCTTCGGCAAAATAGATATCGAACTCGGCCTGTCTGAAGGGCGGGGCCATCTTGTTTTTTACTACCTTTACCCGGACCCTGCTGCCTGTGATGTCCTGAGTATCCTTGAGTTTTTCGATGCTCCTGATGTCAAACCTCATGGAAGCATAGAACTTGAGGGCATTTCCGCCTGTTGTCGTTTCAGGGCTTCCGAACATGACGCCAATCTTCATTCTTATCTGGTTAATGAATACTACAGTGGTGTTCGATTTTGAAATGGATGCGGTAAGCTTTCTCAGCGCCTGACTCATGAGGCGCGCCTGAAGTCCGGGCAGGGAGTCGCCCATGTCTCCTTCGATCTCGGCTTTGGGCACGAGGGCGGCAACAGAATCAACAACTATAATGTCGAGCGCTCCGCTTCTCACCAGAGCTTCAGTGACCTCGAGCGCCTGCTCTCCGGTATCCGGCTGAGAGACGAGCAGGTCATCTACCAGCACCCCTAATTTCTTCGCATAGGTGGTATCAAGCGCATGCTCGGCATCGATGAATGCGGCGGCTCCGCCGGCTGCCTGGGCCTGCGCGATGGCATTTAATGCAAGAGTGGTCTTGCCGGAAGATTCCGGGCCGTAGATCTCGACAATCCTGCCTCTTGGCAGGCCTCCGATGCCTGTTGCTATATCAAGGCCGATAGAGCCAGTTGAGATGGAATGGATCCCTTCTGCGATCTTCTCTTCGCCGAGACGCATGATAGAGCCCTTTCCAAAGCTTTTTTCGATCTGGGATATGGCCATCTCAAGCGCTTTAAGTTTTTCCTTATTCATCGATTCCTTATTAGTGGACATTATTCCTCCCTGGTGCAAATGATATTTCCGCAAGACTGCTATAAACTGCTCCCGCAGGCCTGAGTTCGCTTTTCATGATGTGGACGCCGGTCGCGCTGACAGTGCCGAAGTCCTTTTCCGTTAATGCGCTGCATCTCCTCATTACTTCAGGAACCCCCTTCATTGATTGAACCCTGCCCAGTGTAAGATGTGGTGAAAAGGGCCTGTTATCAGGTGCAAATCCGAACCCGGAAATCACAGCATCAATGTCTGCCCGGAGTTCTGAAAGTATATCCGAATATTCCACTCCGGCCCAGATGACCCTGGGTCGTCTCGCCGAGGGAAAGCATCCGACGCCTGCTATTTTAATATAAAACCTGTTATAAGATGCTAATTTTTTCTGGAGGTGTTCGCGCATGGCATCTATTATAGTTGCGTCAGTGCTTCCAAGAAATTTAAGGGTGAGATGGATATTATCAGCAGCCACCCACCTGATGTCGGCATTTATGTCCCTCAGGTCATCGATGACCTCTTTAAGGGATCTCCTGATGGTCTCAGGGAGATTGATAGATATGAAGCAGCGCAAAGCCATATCAGGCTCCTGCAGCGAACAGTACAAGCCGCAGTATTAGATTGGCGTATATCCCCGCAAGAATGTCGTCTGCCATAACACCTGCGCCATTTCTGAATGTGGTTTCCAGTTTTTTAATCATCAGCGGCTTCAGTATATCGAAAAATCTGAACAATAAGAAGGCAGAGACCATAATAGCGGCGGTCCTGGGAAGAAATAAGATTGATGTGAGAAACCCGATGAATTCGTCAATGACGATCCGGTTACTGTCTTTTTGCTTTAGTTGCTGCTCTGCTGATGTCGCCGCAATAACGCCAAGAACAGTCCCAATAATAATAATTGACAGATGGACAGGTGGAGCAAGAGGGACCAGGGCGGCAAAAATAAAGCCCACAAGGCTCCCGCAGGTGCCGGGGGCAAATGGAATATACCCGATAGGGCCCAATGTGGCAATATATTTCAATAGTATGCTCATAAAATGGATTTAAAATTATATACCCTATCGTTGCCTTCGGGGAAGATATTCCTCAAGGCCCTTCATTGTATACTACAGGCAATGATGAATATAGGAGAAAATTTCCTGGAAACCCCGTCTGAAGAAGATTATAAGTTCATGGAAATAGCCTTGCAGGAGGCTCGTATTGCATTTGATAAGGGAGAAGTGCCTGTCGGCGCTGTCGTTGTCAATAACGGAGAGGTAATCAGCAGATGTCATAATCTTCGTGAATCGACCAAGGACCCCACTGCGCATGCCGAGGTGCTTGCACTGCGGGCTGCCACAACAGCATATGATTCATGGCGCCTTACCGGAGCTACCCTGTACGTCACGAAAGAGCCATGTGTCATGTGCTCCGGCGCCATTGTCAACGCCAGGATAAAGAAATTAGTGTACGGGTGCAGGGACTCCAAGGCCGGAGGGGTCAACAGTCTTTTCACTCTTTTGTCAGACAGCCGGCTCAATCATCAGGTTGACGTGGTCTTCGGCGCGCTCGAAAAAGATTGCGCAGGGCTTTTACAGGATTTCTTCAGGGCGCGGAGATGACTTCAGCCTACCTTGAATTTTTGTATCTCGGCAAGCAGACTTATTGACTCTTCACCCATAGCTTTCACTGCCGAATTCATTTGATACGCTATGTTGACTGACTCTTCGGCAATCTTTCTGATATCTTCGATTGTGTTCACTATCTCGCTGCTCTGTTCTTTTTGTTTTGAAGTCGCGCCTGCTATCTGTTCAGCCTGAAAAGAAACATTTTCAACTGCCTCAGAAATCTGTTTGCTTCCGACAGACTGTTCGCTGGTTGCGGTTTTGACCTGATGAGACAGGTCCTTTATGCGATCGATTACCTCGATAATCAGCTTGCTCCCTTTACTCTGCTCCCTGGTGGCCCTGGAAATATGCTCAATCTGCTCGGTCATGGCCCTTATCGCCTCAGTAATCTGCTTGATAACCTGAGACTCCTCTGTTGTGGCCCGCCTTATGAGTTTTGCCTTTTCCGTAGCCACGCGCGAATTATCAACAATTCCATGGAGCACCCTGTTGACTTCTCCCACAAGTTGCAGCCCTTTGTCAACGCTGTGGAGCCCTTTTTTCGCCATATCAACGGAGGATTTCGTCTCAGCCTGCACAGATGATATCAGGGTCGATATCTCCTGTGTGGAAAGGGAGGTCCTCTCAGCAAGACTCTTTATCTCATCAGCAACAACCGCGAAACCCTTCCCCTGTTCCCCTGCCTGCGCTGCAAGTATCGCGGCGTTCAGGGCAAGAAGGCTGGTCTGGTCTGCGACTT
Source organism: Thermodesulfovibrionales bacterium (assembly GCA_020056455.1). GTDB lineage: Bacteria > Nitrospirota > Thermodesulfovibrionia > Thermodesulfovibrionales > UBA6898 > UBA6898. The sequence goes on along the minus strand of JAGVHR010000182.1, from coordinate 7,390 downwards.
CATCAATAACGTTGAGTATCCGACCTATCTCCTCAGACCTTTTGCCGAGCCGGTTGATGACATCTGAAAGCGCTCCTACGCTGGTCTTTATCTCTTCCATTCCTTTAATGGCTGCGCCTGCAGCGCTGATGCCTTTATCGGAAGCCTCGACAGAAACACTTTCCGCGAGGGCGACTGATTCGACAGCGCGCTGCTCGACTTCTTTTACAGCTGAATCAATTTCGGTCAGGGAGGACGCAGTATCATCGGAAGAGGCCGAAAGGATCTCAAGGCTCTCTGCTATCTCCTTTATGGAAGCGACCATCTCGCCGATGGAAGATGCGGCGTCCTCTGCGGATTCGGAAAAAATATTCGAGTTCTCGGCTACCTTTTCAATAGAGCTTGCCATCTGCATTATTGAAGATGATGTCTGATCTGAGGAAGAGGCGAGGCTGCCGGAACTTTCGGAAACAGAGGATATGGATTTGTCCATCTCCATCACAATATCTGCTGTTTTCTTTATGGTGTCCATCTGCATGCCGGAGCCTTCGAGCACCTTATTGGAAGCAGCCGTAATATTACCGGCGACATTGGAGACGCTATCTGTAATCGAGCGGACCTTTGTCAGCATATCTTTAAGATTATCAGCCATGTTTTTTACAGCATTGCCGAGAGATGCAATCTCATCATTGCCTTTGGGTTCAATCGAAACTGTCAAGTTGCCTTTTGCCAATGCCAAAGCAAAATTATTCAAGGGAAGGATACGGCTTGAAATTGAATTAGCTATCATGAACATAAGTCCGAAAATTATCAGAAATAATATACAGCTAAAGGCAACCGTCAAAGTAATTTTTTTCTTGATGTCTTTATCGGCATTTTCTTCGAGTTCTTCAATCTCCAGCTTTAATGTATCAACCAGACCTCCGATCTGCTCAATAAATCTTTCGTATCTCATCTTCTGGATGCCCTTTGCGAGTTCCATTGCAACAGCCCTTTTCCCCTGAGTTATCGCGGGAGTCATTTCATTATCGACCGTAGATATGAATTCCTGCCACGTTGTCTGCGAGTCACTTACAAAAACCTTTAATTCATCCGAGTTGACAGCGCCTGAAAGTTCATTAAATTTGGACTCTATTTCGGTTTTCAGGTCGTCGATTTTTGCCTGAATCTGAGACAGTTTATCCGTATCGGATTCGTCAATCAGTATCGCGATTTCTCCTCTGACCTGATTCAGATCTGATTTTAAAAGGGCAAGCTTTTCGAGAGAGTCTTTCCGGGTTTGTATTGTCTTATACAATGTACTGCCTATTTTGACCTGCTGCATGATGTATACACCCATCACAGTCGAAAAAAGAAAGCCGACAAAGACAAGTGATGTTATAAAAAACAATTTCGCCCGTAATTTCAAGTTCTTTAAAAAAGCTATCTTCTTAATAGCCTTCAACATCCTTTTCTACCTCCGGGGGATTACTATATTGATACGAAATAATCCCCCTGCTTTATTTATAAATGCGGACATTATCTCCTGACAGGAACAAAATTCTTATTGACTATTTCCTGCCCTTCCCTGGAAAGCATAAAACCAATAAATTTTTTCACGTCATCTTTCGGCAGTCCTTTTGTAACAAGCAGCAACGGCCTTGAAATCAGATAAGCTCCGGATTGGATATTCTTATCTGAAGGCTCAGTGCCGTTGACTGTCACGGTCTTCACTTTGTTTTTAAGATCAGCTGAAACAGCCGCAAGCAGGCCAAAGCTGACAGTGCACAGGCTGTTTTCATTTTTTGCGACATCAACTATCTGGTCTCTCGGAAGGTCTATCTCCTTGAAGCCCTTTGCATAAGGAGCCTTATCCATTGCCATTTCCTGAAAAGCAAGCATTGTTGCTCTTTGCTGTCCGGCGATCTCAGTATTAGGGGTAATCGGAGAGTCTTTGCCTCCGACTTCTTTCCAGTTTTTAATCTGGCCGGTAAATATTCCCTTTAACTGCTCTTTGGTCAGATTTTTTACAGGATTATTCTTATGCACAAAAACAGCTATCGCATCGTATCCGATTGTATGGCCTATGAGTTTCTCTTTCTTTTCCCCGGCCTCAAGCGCCCTTGATGCGCCGGCAAGAGTTACTTTACCTTCAAGCAGGGCCTTGATCCCTTTACCTGAGCCGGGAATTTCAACTGACTTGAATTTTAATCCGGTCTGTGCCTCAAAGGCCTTTAAAGCCCCTCCTTCCTGAAGAACGCTCATGCCAATGGTGGAAGATCCACTGTAGGTTAGTTCATCCTGCCCGTACGCGATGAACGGAATGCCAATAAACAAAAAAGCAAACAAAACCAAAATCTTCTTCATAACCCTTCCTCCTGAATAAAATTTAATAATGAAAACCCCTGCATATTCTAAGCATAACTTCAGGATACCGTCAAGGTATTTATCAACATCAATTATCGTTCTATAATAAGACGTTAGAAATGCTCGAAACTGAAAGGAGTAATGGCTGTGAAAATTATCTCTAAAAATTTTATTAACGCAGGATGACTGATTATTGCCTTGAAAGAATTTGAGGAATGTTAACTTCGACTGCAACAAAGGGTTAACTGTAAATGTTTCCACCTCATTGAGATTTATTGCAACTCCCCTGGCAAGAACAAGCCAGATTGCCACGAGACTTCTCAAAGGCCTCGCGCCCCTCTTTGTATGAAAGCCATGAAATGACAACTGCCCCAAGAGAATCAATCTGACCTGCCCCGGTGAGTTCGTACCCTATACTCGAAGCGAGGAGGACTATGGAAAGATACATACACGTCCGCGTGCAGTTGGCATCGGCAATGAGTGCGTGGGAATTATACTGCCTTCCGATCTTTAATTTGAAATGGATAAGAAGCCACATGGAGAAAATCGAAATGGATGAAATAATAATCCCCCACATCGTCGTTGCCGGTCTGTCCCCTTTATAAAGGGTTACGGAGGCCGTAATCACAAGCCCTGCTGTAAGGAGATAAAAAGCTGAACCGGTGATCCTGAGCGCAGTCCTTTCAAAGGTATCGGTGTCCTCATTGCTGTTTTGTTTCATGCGCCTGATCATATGCCAGATCCCAATGCCTGAGATGACTTCAACAAATGAATCAATTCCAAAACCGAAAAGGGCGACTGTATTGTCCTCATAACCGAAGAGGACAGAAGCAACTCCTTCTATCAGGTTATAGAAAATAGTGATCAGCGCAAGGGTATTTGCCCACAGGAAAAAGGTTTTCCTCTGCCCATCTGTGCGCAATAAGGATGCTTTCATTTTTTATAGTACCACTTTTATGAAATATTATAGCGAAAAGCCTTTTGAACAGGTTTATTGACCCTGAAAATCCCTATGTGATAAAATTTACCTCACTAAAAACATGTCTCGTCATTATTCCTGAAGTAAATCGAAAGGATCAAACGCATGAGGATAGTTGTCTGCATCAAACAGGTCCCTGACAGCGCTGAGGTCAGGATCAACCCTGAGACGAACACTCTAATCAGGGACGGGGTGCCTACAATTATTAACCCCTATGACATGCATGCCCTTGAGGCCGGTATTCAGCTAAGGGAGCAGGCCGGGGGCAAAGTCACTGTCCTCACTATGGGTCCGCCGCAGGCAGAGATTGCGCTTCGCGAGGCCATTGCCATGGGCGCTGACGAGGCAGTACTGCTTACTGACAGGGCATTTGCAGGTTCTGATACCTGGGCTACGGCATATGCGCTGTCAAAAGCGATCAGCCTGCTCGGGGCTGACATCATCCTCTGCGGAAAGCAGGCGATTGACGGCGACACTGCACAGGTCGGCCCTGAAATCGCAGAATTTATGGATATTCCTCATATTTCCTATATACGGAAGTTTGTTGAAGTTACAGCAGACAGACTTGTTGTTCAGAGGCTCATGGATGATGGTTTCGATGTGATGGAAGCTTCAGTCCCTGCGCTCTTTACAGTTGTAAAGGAATTAAACGTGCCGAGGCTGCCTTCACTAAAAGGCAAGATGGCTGCAAAAAAGGCCGGGATCAGGAAGATGACGGCTTTTGACCTTGGTATGGCCGAGGGTGATCTCGGACTGAAGGGGTCTCCTACGCAGGTCAAAAATATCTTTGCACCTGAATCAAAAAAGAACAGAAGAATGCTTGAAGGCACCCCTGAGGAGAAGCTTGATACTTTGCTTAAGGAATTGGTGGGATTGAAATGTATATAAAAGTAAAAAGGGAGATATGCACCGGCTGTGAGGCATGCGTACAGTCATGCCCATATGATGCTATTGTTATAAATGACGGCAAGGCAGAAATAACCGAATTATGCCAGCTCTGCAGGGCCTGCCTCAGCATCTGTCCTGAAGGAGCTATCTCAGAGGTCAGAGAGGTATCTGATTCAAGGGAAACCGCTCAGGGAAGGGGGGTTTGGATAGTTGCAGAACAGCGGGAGGGAAAAATTGCAGGAGTATCTCTCGAACTCCTCGGTGCAGGAAGAAGACTTGCGGAGAGGCTCGGCACAGAGGTTGCTGCTGTGCTCTTTGGCGGTACTGATTATGATGCAGGAGAGTTGGTCCGTTGGGGAGCCGACAGGGTCTTCCTGTGTGCCGATCAATTCATGCGCCCTTTTAATGACGAACCCTACGCAGCTCTCCTGTCTATGCTGATCGAGGAGCAGAAACCGGAAATAGTACTGACCGGCGCAACGCCAATCGGCAGGTCTTTCTTCCCGAGGGTCGCTGCAAGGCTTAGGGCAGGCCTTACTGCTGACTGTACGTCTTTGGAGATTGACAACGAGACCGGGAACCTTCTCCAGATCAGGCCGGCGTTCGGAGGCAACATCATGGCTACAATCTTCTGTCCTCATGTCCGGCCCCAAATGGCAACAGTGCGGCCACGGGTCATGAAAAGAGGGGCCTACGATGAATCGAGGACCGGTGAAATAGTCAAAGTGGGCATAGACAGTATTTTATCGCGAACAAGGGTAATTGAGACTGTAAAGGAAGTTTCTGAGATGGCCATCAACCTCCAGGACGCCAATATTATCGTTGCCGGAGGAAGGGGCATGGGTGGAGAAAAAGGTTTTATGCTTCTTTATGAACTTGCTGATGTTCTTGGCGCCTCGGTTGCTGCTTCACGAGCTGCTGTTGATGAGGGATGGATCCCCTACCGTCATCAGGTCGGACAGACCGGCAAGACCGTAAGTCCCAGACTGTACATCGCCTGTGGTATCTCCGGCGCTGTGCAGCATCTGGTGGGAATGCAGTCGTCAGACGTAATCGTTGCCATAAATAAGAACTCTGATGCGCCGATCTTCAGTGCGGCAACATACGGCATTGTCGGCGATGCCGGAGAGATCGTCCCGATGCTTACAAGAAAGATCAAAGAGGCAAGAGGGATATGAAGACAGCATTTGTTTTTCCTGGACAGGGCTCTCAGCACGTAGGCATGGGCAGGGACCTCTGTGAACACTTTGAGGAGGCAAGGGCCCTTTTTAAAGAGGCCTCCGGAGCTCTCGGTTATGATATGCAGAATTTGTGCTTTAATGGGCCGAAAGAGGAACTTGACAAGACCTTCAGGACCCAGCCGGCAATCCTGACGGCAAGTATGGCAGCGTTCAGAGTTCTTGCTTCGAGAGGTATAACTCCGGATGTTGTTGCAGGCCATAGCCTCGGCGAATATGCAGCCATCACGGCAGCCGGTGTTATTTCTTTTAAGGATGCAGTCTGTCTGACAGAAAAGAGGGGGACTTTTATGCAGGAGGCGGTGCCTGAAGGCAAGGGTCTTATGGCGGCAATTCTTGGTCTTGAACGGCAGAAGATGGCTGATATCTGCCTGAAGGTTGATTCCGGCTATGTATCACCTGCCAACTACAACTGCCCCGGCCAGATTGTAATCGCTGGTGAAAAGCAGGCTGTCGAGGACGCCATAAGATTTGCCAAAGAGGCGGGCGCAAAGAGGGCATTGCCTCTGGCAGTCAGTGCGCCATCTCATTGTGCTTTAATGGTTGACGCATCGCGCAGGCTGTCTGATCTCCTTGCCACTATGGAATTCAGGGACCCGGAAGTGCCGGTTGTGAACAATGCGGACGCTCTTTTTCTGAGCAGCGCGGACAGCGTAAAGACTTCACTTGTCAGACAGCTCAACAGCCCGCTACTATGGGAAGACTCGATCAGGAATATGAAATCATCAGGTGTGGAAATTTTTATAGAAGTAGGGCCGGGCAGGGTCCTGTCAGGCCTCATCAGGAGGATCGAGCCGGATGCGAAGGTATTCAATGTCGAAGATGCGGAAAGCCTGAAAAAAACCCTTACGTTGTGAAGGCGGCAATCAATCAGCTGCTGCCCCAGGACAAGTTATTGACTACATTATCTGCCGTAGATATATTTTTCAAGTTCCTGAATTGTAAACTCCTGCCTGGCGATAATTTTTTTTACCACATCTCCGAGGGTTACAATACCGACTAAACGGTCATTGTCAAGGACAGGCAGATGGCGGATATGCCTGGAAGACATCAGTACCATGCATTCATCGAGGGTATTTTCCGGGGTCACACACATTATTTGACTGGTCATCAGTTCGCTGATAAGCGTCTCTTTAGAAGTTTTTCCAGCCAGAATAACCTTGCGTGCATAATCACGTTCCGAGAAGATACCGACAAGTTTATCGTTGTCGACTACAAGCAGGGCACCTATATTTTTGGCTGCCATCAGCTCGAGGGCTTCGTATGCTGTTGCCTGTTGGGAAATTGACCAGTTTTCGCCACCTTTGGCCTGCAATAACTCTCCGACAGTCATCTGTTTATATCCTCCTGTTTAGCGAATATATTTATAAAACTTTCTGCAAGCATAGCGCGCGTCTTCCCGTTCCAATTTCGTGTTAGAAGTATATCACAAGCGCAGGTTCTGGAGGAAGAATTGTTTTAAAACTGTTATGTCGATATAAATTGAAACCTACAGTATGCGCGCTGCGCCTTCCCCCAGTTTTAGCGCAATAAAGCCTAAAGCAACGCTTAGAACAACATTAAACATTGCAAAAAGCCACTCGCTGTCTCCGATCAGGGCTCCTGTTTCATATTCAAAGGTCGAAAAGGTTGTGTATGAGCCGATGAACCCTATAATAAAAAACATCCTCCACTGAGGGTTAAGTACGAGTCGCTCTGTGAAAAGCGACATGAGAAAGCCGATTAGAAAACTGCCGCTAATGTTAATAAAAAACGTCCCGAAAGGAAAAGCACGGCCCCATCTCTGTCCTATCCAGAGGCCTATCGCATAACGGGCTACTGCACCGAGGAATCCTCCTGCTCCGATTAGTAGAATATTGTTCATCACTGCTGTCCCAACGTTAATCCAGCAAATTCAGCTGGTTATAGCCATCGTCATTTAAAACCATGGAGTCAATCCCTGCGAGTGCTTGCTGTAGCT
>JAGVHR010000083.1 GCA_020056455.1 Thermodesulfovibrionales bacterium | reverse complement strand
TGCCATATATAAGTCTTCTTCCTGTTTTTGCAGAAGAGGTTTTACACAGGGGGCCAAAGGGGCTCGGTTTTCTTGTCGGGGCATCGGGAATCGGCGCGCTTACGGCTGCACTCCTGATAGCAGCAAGGAAAGATATTAGGAAAAAGCCACGCTTTATGTCCTTTACTGCGCTTACGTTTTCTATTGCCCTTTTTCTCTTTTCCCTGTCAAATATATTTTGGGTTTCTCTTGTTGTCATTATGGCAGGAGGGTGGGGAATGGTGAGTTATCTTGCCGTTGCCAACAGCTTTATCCAGATCAGGGTGCCGGATGAACTTAGGGGCAGGGTAATGTCAGCCTATTCACTTGTTTTTCTTGGGACAGTGCCGATCGGCAACGCTATCATGGGTGTCGCTGCAGATTCTATCGGCACTGCCGATGCAGTGACGTGTTCCGGTGCTATCTGCATTGCAAGCTCGGCTCTCTTTGCGCGGAAGTATTTAAAAAAAGAGAATTGATTGTTGCATAGAAAGTCGAATCTGCATAAGTTATCATGATTTTCCTTTTAGTCCGTTTATGTGGTAGATTGTGGACATGGATGTGAAAGAGATCAGGCAACTGGTCAGGCGGTTTTCCCCTGAGCAGATAGATCAGTGCCTCGGGCAACAGCTTGAAACCGGCGTGAACGTCTGTCTGAAGGATGCCTCAAGTGAAAAGATCATTAGTGAACTTGCAAAGGCCGGCTTTGTCCGTGAACTTGTTGAAAAAGGTGTATCATTACCTGATGCGTTGCGTGAGCTTGCCCATAGAATGAGAGAATTCCTGCAAATGACTGACGAAAGTAATGTATCATGAAAAAATCACTTTGGTATGCATTGTGATTCTGGTGAGCTTTGAGATTCTGCTTGACAAAAGGGAGCCTACGATCGGCAAGGAGGTGGCCGGCATTTGATGTCTGCCGGGAAGTATGACGCCGGAGTGCTGAAGGGGAATAAATAACATGCCCCACTTCGGATTGATGAGTACTGAAGAAAGCTTTAAAAAGCCGGAGGGAGCGCTGCTCCGGACAAGGCTTCACATTCGTGGGGCCAAAAGGAGGCTGAGACAGGGAAAGGTTTCCGCAGGCATTGTGACCCTCTACGATGCGCTTATCTTTGCACTACGCTGGTACCTGCATGAACACCTGCATATCTTCAGCCGGCAGGCCCTTTCGGATTTGCATGATGAAAGGGCCATGATCAGGGTCCTTAGCGAAGCCGGTGTCATTGATGATACTTTTGATCTTGAAGTCTTTGAAATGCTGGTCGAGAAGGCTTCACACGAAGAAATGCCAGGATTTGATTACTCTGACGTGCTCAGCCGCTTTGAGTCTCTTATGACCAGGCTTGGTGTCATGCCTTTTGACGAAAATCAGCTGCCGCCGGAGGATGAGGCAACTTTTTGATGAGTAATTCAGGGAAGGTATAGCGAAAAACAGCAGCCGCTGTCGCCGCAATTGCTGGTGCGGATAAAGCCTTCCCTGCCCTTGTTGCAGTGCATCCTGGCGACAAGCGAGGCGAAATAAAGCCCGAGGCCGGTGCTGCCTGTTGAAAAACTTATGCCTGGTGTTTCACCTGCTTTTTCAGTCAGCATATGCTCAGGATATCCCTGGCCGTTGTCCCTGATATGGATGACGAGATATCCGTCTTTTTCACTGACAGTGATCCAGATCTTGTCCCGTGCATAGCGGTATGCATTGTTGAGTATATTGTTGATTATGCCGGCTGTCAGATCAGCATCAAAAAACCATACGAGGTCCTCCGGGCAGTCCGTCTCCAGGGATATTCCCCTGAAAGCAAGAAGAGGCTTGTTCTGAGTAATTGTGTCCTCAATAAACTCTGAAACACAATGGTGTGCAATGTTAAGAGTAAACCTGGCATGGTCCATTCTGTAGAGCGCCAGAAGTTGAACGAGGTTGTTGTTAACACGCTTTGCCTCATACTGGAGCTTTGTAAGAAGAGGCTGGGATGGGCAGGTCTCCGCGGTGCAGCTGCCGAGGACCTCTTCGCTGGTGTTGATGAGCATGCCGAGTGAATTCTTCATATCATGCGCAATGGATGCCAGGAATGCGGAAAAATGTATGTTGTCTTTCTGCTGGTCCATCTATTCTTCCCCTTATTTTCGACTTGTAATAAACAGTTCTTTCTGAGATATGGTCAGCCGGCGAGCAGCCGCTCGTACATACAAAGGAGTTTCTGGTATTTATTATACGAGGGGTCTATAGATCCGAGCCTTCCTATGTATTGGCCTGCCCGCTCAAGAAGCTCATTGTTCCTCCCGTTTTTCTCTATAAACATTAGAAGGGCCTGTGCTGCATTGGCATTAATGATCTTGTTGCCGCGCAGGCTGTTGGCAGCCCTTTCAAAATATTCGATCGCCTTGTCGAGTTTCCCTTCCTCGACCATGCGGACTCCCTGATTATTCGCCAATATGATTTCGCGCTGGGCTGATGATATGATCTTTGTGCCTTCATTTTCCATCTGTTTGTTTTTGAACACTTCGCGGACCTTGCTGATAACAGCCTCGTTGTCATGGTTGTTTCTGACAATTCCCTGGATGAGGCGAGTGCCTGCCTCCTTGTCACCAAGGTCAAAGCATGCCTTTGCCAGATCAATGGCAATGTCATCTGCCAGGCATTCTGAAGAGGAATCCATAAGCAGGATGGCTTCCTGAATAGCCTTTTTTGCGTCATCCGGCCTGTTCATTTCCTTAAAGATAATGCCCTCCATGACAGCCGCCTGCAAAGAGGCGGCAGAATTGTCCCTGAATTCATTGCGCACTTCTCTAATTACGTTCAGGGCGACCTCCGGCTCTTTCTTTTCCACAAGCACTCTGGCAAGACCTGTATAAATTGAAGGGCTCTTGAAATAGGAATATTGACCAAGATGAATCGCCTTTTTGAAGGATTTCTCGGATAACTCAAGATCCTTGATCCTAAAGGATATCTCCCCAAGAGTCTTGTGGCGGAAGATGGATTTGGGAGATATTTCAGCAGCGGCCAGGAGTATCCGTTGCGCTTCCTCAGGCTCATGCTGTGCAAGCAGACTCCTGGAAAGCCAGTCATACGCCTCAATGTATAGATTATTTTGTTCGATGATGGACCTGAATACGTCGGTTGCCGTCGCATAGTCCTCAGTGAAATAATTGACCTTGCCTATGCCGAGTCGTGCCCATGCAATATCCCGGATCGAAAGAATCTTATCATATACAGCCTTTGCATTCTGATAGTCTCCGACGGTAATGCAGAGCTCGCCCTTCAGCTTCAGGTACTCAAAAATATTCTTTGGGATCTTACGGATATGCTGATCGCACAGGGCGATAGCGCGGACATATTCCCTGCGCTCTATGGCCCGCTCGATGATCTCGAAGTCGCTTTTTTTTCTGATGGCGCGCTCAAGCCGTGTCCTGAGCACCTCACGCGCAAAGGGTTTCATCAGATAATCATCCGGTTGATATTCCACTGCCCCCATGACCATTTCCATGCTGTTTTCAGCCGTAACCATTATAAAAACAGTTGAGAACATAATAAGTTTCCGGTGTCGCGCCTCTTCCAGGACTTGCTGGCCGTCTTTCCTGTTATACCCGAGATTATAGTCACAAAGGACAACATCATAAGATTTGTTCGACATCAGCTCAATGGCGGCTTCGCCATTGGTTGCATCATCGATGTCTTTGGCGTCAAAAGACTGAAGCATGCGGCGGAGGGTTGATCTGAACTCCCCGAAGTCGTCTATAACGAGGAACTTTTTATGATTGAAATCAATCGGCATAGTTTGAGTCACTATATTAGCACAAATTCTTTTGACCAGGTATTAACCGGATAATCCGGTCCGCAGCGTGTCATGAATCGGAACCGCAGAGGTCTCCAAGTACAAACTGAATTATGGAAAGGGCAGCAATGGATGCGGTTTCAGCCCGGAGAATGCGTTTTCCAAGCGAAGAAACAATAAAACCGTTTTCTGATGCAAATATCACCTCTTTAGAGGAAAATCCTCCTTCAGGGCCAATACAGAGAAGGACCTGTTTTTCGCTGCTTAAGGCTTTCAGGCACGAAGAAAACGGTTTGCCGCCATCCTCCCATAATATGACTCCCTGGGCCTCTGGAGCGCAATAGCGCTGCAGCGCGGCCCCAAACTCAGCCGGTTCAGCGACAGAGGGTGTTAAATTGCGTCCGCATTGCCTGGATGCCTCCTCTGCGATCTTTTCCCATCGCCCGACTTTGCGCGTTTCTCTGATCTGGCTTCGCTCCGAAATCAGCGGCACGATTCTCTTTACACCGAGTTCAGTGGCCTTCTGGATGACCAGATCCATCTTGCCACCCTTCAGCAGACCCTGAAGCAGCACAAGGTCAAGACCGGATTCTGCATGTATATCGAGCGTCCCGGTTATTTTTACCAGGGCAGCTCTCTTTGATATTGAACTGATCTCTGCAGACCAGGTTATGCCCTGGTCATCGGTTATAAAAAGGGTGTCGCCAGGAGAGCATCTGAGAACAGAGAAAATATAGTGGGCCTTTTCACCCTCTATGGATACAATATCCTGGGCTGTGTCAATATGGGGAATAAATATTCTTGGCATATTGCAGGTGCCCTGCAACAAAAGCCTGTAGTTGCAGGATGCTGAGGCGCAAATACTGCGGAGGATATGAGCGGATCAGCTTTCGACCCCGGTGAACAGGTCTTTGAGTCTGTCCTTGAAGCTCCTGGCAGAGTCATCTGCGCTTAATTCGGCAAATTCTTCAAGGAGCTCTTTTTGTCTTGCTGTCAATTTCTTTGGCACATCAATAAAGACCCTGATGATCTGGTTGCCTCGCTGCTTACTGCCCAGGTGCGGAGCGCCTTTCCCCTTAAGCGTGAAGGTCTTCCCTGAAGGCGTGCCTGGCGGGACCTTGATTTTAGCTGATCCATCGAGGGTGGGGACCTCTATTTCAGCGCCCAATACCGCGGTTGTAAACGATAAGGGATACTCGCAGTAAATCTCTGTTCCTTCTCTTTTGAAAATGGGATGGTCTTCGATATCAATAATGACATAAAGATCTCCGGGAGGGCCATTGTGCGCGCCTAATTCTCCTTCTCCGGTTATCCTGAGCCTTGAGCCGGCATCCACGCCAGACGGTATCTTCAGATTTACAGAATGCATTTCCTGGATCTTGCCGTTACCCTTGCATTTCCTGCACGGGTCTGTGATGATCTTGCCTGTGCCGTAGCATCTTCCGCAGGTCTTTGATACACTGAAAAATCCTTGCTGGTAGCGTACATGACCGGAACCTTTGCAGGAGTTGCAAACCTCCGGAGATTTGCCTGGCGCTGACCCTGTGCCTGAGCATTCTCCGCATTTACGGAGTTTCTGGAAAGATATGACCTTTTCCGTTCCGAAGACTGATTCCTCGAGAGTTATATCCAGGTCGTATCTGAGGTCATGACCCTTGGCTGGGCGTTCTCTTTTATGCCCTCCAAAGTTTCCGCCGAAGACATCTCCGAAAAAGTCTTCGAAAATATCACCGAACCCTGCCCCTGCTGAGAAAGGTCCCTGTCCGCCTCCTGCGAAGCCCTCTGCTGTGCCGAAGCGGTCGTAGTTTGACCTTTTTTCAGGATCGCTTAGACAGGAGTATGCCTCGTTGATTACCTTGAATTTATCTTCAGACGCTTTTTCACCAGCGTTACGGTCAGGATGATGCTTCATTGCAAGTTGCCTGAAGGCTTTTTTGATTTCTTCCGGGGTGGCCTCCCGCGCAACGCCAAGTATTTCGTAATAGTCTTTCAAACGGATCCGTCCTTAATGTTTATATGATTATTATACCCTGTGGTCTGTGATATAGTGCCAGTAAAGTATACATGAAAAAGGGTCAGGGGTGGCAAGTGCTGTGATTTCCAGCCACACTCCACACCCCTGACCCAAACCCCTGATTTACTTTTTGTCCTTGTCTACATCTTCGAATTCAGCTTCAACAACCTCTTCCTCGGCAGGTTTCTGACCTTGAGCAGGGCCCCCATCATGAGCTTCTCCACCTCCGCCCTTATAGATATGTTCAGCGAGTTTGTGCGAGACTTTCATAAGATTGTCGGACTTCGCCTTGATTTCTTCCGGGTCAGTGCTCGAATCCTTGATCTTTTTACATTGTTCGAGCGCTTCCTCGATCTCCTGTTTTTCTTCAGGAGATATCTTGTCCCCATAATCCGTCAGAGACTTTTCCACCGAATATACGAGCGTGTCGGCATGATTTTTTGCTTCTGCAAGTTGTTTTTTCTTATGGTCGTCCTGGCTGTGCTCATCTGCATCACGCACCATCTTCTTTATCTCTTCTTCATTCAGGCCGCTTGAAGCAGTGATCCTGATCGACTGCTCCTTGTTGGTCCCGAGGTCTTT
>JAGVHR010000174.1 GCA_020056455.1 Thermodesulfovibrionales bacterium | reverse complement strand
CGGCATTACATCTGAAACAGACCCGCAGGTGGGAGCCAATACGACCAATTATGTTTCCAAATGGAACGGCTCAGCCCTTGTCACAGGTTCAATATTTGATAACGGCAATGTAGGTATAGGCACAGCGGCGCCGGCCTATAATCTGCACGTTGCCGGATCGAACCCCTCGGTCACCATCGAGGAGACCAGCTCATCAAACGCCAACCTGATATTCATGAGGGGGGGCGTAGCTAAATGGTATTTGCTTGAAAACTACTTAAGTCCTGTTGACAATATAGCCTTCTATGACGCTTCTGTCAGCAAAAAAGTCTTCCAAATTAATCCGGGCGGCAACGTCGGCATCGGAACAACCTCTCCCGGCGCAAAATTACACATCAAGGGAGCAGGATTTCCCAATTCCTTCATGTATCTGGACACAGACGCGGCAGCGCAGGATTCAGGCCTTCGCCTTTATGAAAATGGAGTTGTTAAAGGCCATATTTACTGGGCTGCAGCAGCAGGCACCATAAAGTTGTACCACAATACCGGATACTCAGGCATTGACATCGCTTCCAGCGGCAACATAGGCATCGGAACCGCAACCCCTGCTCAGAAGCTCCACGTGGCTGGGAGGTACCTGCGGGTTGACGGGTCAGGCGATGAACAGGCATATATCGGCGGCGACGGCGCAGGCAATGACGTTCAGGTTGGCAGCACAAAAGCGGGCGTGACAGCTGTTGCCCTCTGGAATACCGCTTCAGCCAGCCGGATGGACCTCTATGTGCGTCAGCTGCATGTCATGGGCGGCGCTGATTTGTCTGAACAGTTTGAGGTGAGAAAGCCTGATGCTGAAATGAGGCCGCTGCCTGGCATGGTGGTATCCATTGACGCAGAGCATCCTGGAGAGCTGGTAATGAGCAGCCGTTCCTATGACCGCGCGGTCGCAGGAGTAATCAGCGGAGCAGGCGGAGTCAAAACCGGCATGATCATGGGACAGGAAGGCAGCATAGCTGATGGTTCTCATCCTGTGGCCCTGACCGGTCGTGTCTATGTTATGGCTGACGCCTCCACTGGAGCGATCAAACCAGGAGATCTTATGACAACCTCTGACACCCCGGGCCATGCGATGAAGGTTACGGACCATTCCAGGGCACAGGGCGCTGTCATAGGCAAGGCCATGACCTCTCTTGAAAGCGGAACCGGTTTGGTGCTTGTCCTTGTGTCCCTGCAATAGCACTGGAGGGAATATGAAAAATTTGCGGACATATATTGCGCTTTGCGCTCTAATTTTGTTTATCTTCGGAATTCAGGCGATTGCGCTGGCCTCTGTCCCGTTGAGGGTCTCTATCAAGTTTATACTTGATGCAAACGGGAACAGGCCGGTTTCGGGGAATCTGAATACCAATGCAGAGGTCAATGCAGAGGTTGATTCAGGAAATAGTATTCTTCGGACCACCTATACTGAAGATCAGATCCAGTTAATTGAGTTTGTTGACCTCTCAGGCGTCAGTCAGCATTTTACTGCCAACATTTATAACGATACGCAGTTCAATGCCCTCAGGACTGCTGCTGAGAACGATCCGGCAACATACCACTGGAGGACCGACTCTATTAATATTTATATCAACGGCGGCGCCGGTTCTGCTCGGGGTTCATTCCCGCCTGGCAATCAATATATATTGATGAACCAGTGGTGTGGAAATACGCCCTCCTGCATATTGCATGAAATAGGGCATAATTTGAATCTCATGCATACGCACGAGCCCTGCTGTACTAACCAGGACGAATGCTCCGACACGATCACTGATAATTCCGGATGGACCAAGGACCAGGTCGCTCAGAACAATTTCGGTGCCACCTACGCCAACCTGAATGCATCCCAGAAAAATCAGGTGGATTTGGTCTATAACAATGTAATGTCCTATCACACTGATGAACCCCAATTGCGTCTGTCTACCTGTCAGCGGGGAAGGGTGAGCACCCAGAACTATACGGACAGGTCCTGGATGCTCGGCAGGACTCCGATTCATGTTAATAAATTTGCTCCATTTTGTGGGATCCTCCAGAACGGCTCTTTCTCATTCCCTTATTGTACGCTTCAGTCAGCCCTGAATGCCGGGGGATTGAACAACGGTGTGCTTGTCCTGGAGCAGGGAGCCTATACCATGACACAGGAGACAATCAACGCAAATGTGGAGATAGTGACAAGATCCGGGGCTTCGACAGTTGACAGAGGCGTTCAACTCTGGATACTGCCTGTTGATCTTGCAAGCTCAACAAATCCGGCTGTTGCAGGGGCTGTGAAGGCCGCCCAGGATGAGGACACAGCAGAGCGGACAATCCTCAGAGAGGCGTTGACCCTCGCTGAAAAGGCTGCCGGACCTGAGGAGAAGTCGGTCATACGCGCTGAGACAGAAGTCAGGGCCGGCATACATCGCGCAAATGCGATTAAGATGCTTCATGAAGCTGAAAGATACGCAACCGGGGACGAGAAGCTGGCAGTTCAACTGGAACTTGCCCAGCGTTATCGTCAGGCCGGCAATTGTGTTTTGGCTGAGAAATACTACGGTCTTGTTGCAACTGCGACTGACCAGTCAGCTCTCAGGGAAGAGGCCCTCAGGCGCTCAAAGCAGTGCAGCGCTGAAACGAACACCTCTCAGTAACGGCCAGGCGCTGTGACTGTGGAATAAGAGACGAGATCAGTCGTATACAAACATGGGTGAGTGTGGAGATATCTCCATCTCACCCATGTTTTATTGCGTTTGAGACGGAGAGGCTGCTGAAGAAACGGAGCGCTCCCTGATATTAAGACCGGCATCGGACATCTGAGCTTCCTCCGGAGAATCCTGCACACCGAAGATCCAGAGCCAGGCAAATTTTGAGAATTCACTCAGCGCTGCTGCCCTGTCACGCCTTCTTCTCCACCAGTCAGACGAGCTGTACCAGCTGTCCTCAACCGGCGCGTTGATTATTCTGAAATCGCTGCCTAATATTTTTTCGAATATGAGTGCCGCGCGCTTGCTGTGATAGGGAGAAGTGACAAGGATGATCGACCTGAATCCGTTTTTCAGCAGAAGCTCTTTTGTAAATATAGCGTCCTCCTCTGTGGACTGAGACTTATCTTCAAGGATGATTGTTTTTGCGGGCGCGCCAAGATGCAAGGCCTGCTCTTTCATCAGGGCAGCCCAGGAATATTTCCAGACAATTGGTCCCCCTGCCATGATGATGCGGTCTTTTCCGGCCCATCCCTCCTTCAGGAGCCTGACGCCGTAATCAACACGTTCTGTTGTTTCGCCTGCAAGTACGACGATCACATCAGCGGGCTTCAATTCATCCTTTTTTATCAGAAACTCAGATGTCTTTGTAAGAACGAGGCCATGCGTGAGAAACAGTATCCCCGCAAGAAAGACCATAAGGGAAAACAGTTTCAGCAGCCTCAGCATTCCGACAGATATTCTCCAAGCGCATCTTCCCATCGCCTGGACCCGTCAATGCCTTCCAGTCTCAGCATGGTCGTATTGAGGGCGGAAAAGGGCGGTCGTTTGGCTGGGCGAGGGAATTGAGCTGTGCTCACAGGCGCTATTGATTTTTGGAGACCCTTGATTTCCGCTATCCTGACGGCAAAGTCATACCAGGAGCAGATGCCGGAGTTGGTTGCGTGATAGATGCCGTATCCCTTTCCAAGAAGCTGCCTGACCGTACGGGCCAGGTCTTCGGTAAAGGTAGGGCATCCGAACTGATCATTAACGACCTGCAGGCTGTCCTTCTCAGATAGCAGCCGTGCGATCGTATCAACGAAATTATTGCCGTTTGGGCCATATAGCCAGGAGGTCCTGACGATATAGAACCTTGTGGTATGGGCTGAGACGAACTGCTCTCCCATAAGTTTTGACAAACCGTACAGGTTTACAGGGTTAGGCATATCCCATTCATTATAGGGAGAGCCTTTTGTTCCGTCAAAAACGTAGTCTGAACTGATATAGACAACAGGACAGCGGATCTCCTCGCAGGCAATGGCGACATTGCGGGCTCCGAGGCCGTTGACGCGATATGCTGCGTCTGCATCAGTCTCGCAGGCATCGACATTTGTGTATGCTGCCGCATGTATGAGGAAATCAGGCTTCAAATCGCTGATCTTCTGCCTTACGCCGCCAAGATCCGTGACATCAAGGTTCTTATAGGCAAAGGGAACCACTTCGATGTCGGAAAATATTTTCATTACCGCATGTCCGAACATTCCCTCAGAACCTGTGAGCGCGACCTTCATTCGTTGAACCTTTCTCCATACTGGGTCTTATAGTAATCGAGGTAATCTCCTGAGATGATTCTTTCCCACCACTGCCGGTTTGCAAGATACCAGTCTATGGTCTCTGACAATCCCTGTTCAAAGCCTGTTTCGGGTTTCCATCCGAGGTCTCTTTCAATTTTTGAAGGGTCTATGGCGTATCTCCTGTCATGTCCTAATCTGTCCCTGACAGGGGTCAGGAGATTGAACAGGGAATTTCTATCCAGGCCGGTCTTTTCCGCGAGCTTTGTCAGGAGACTTCCTATTATCTCGATATTCATCTGTTCGTTCATGCCGCCTATGTTATAGACACTTCCGGCGCGTGCCTTGTGAAAGACAATATCTATCGCCCTGCAGTGGTCAGCCACATGGAGCCAGTCACGCACATACTTCCCGTCTCCGTATATGGGTATCTGTTTGCCTTCGACAGCATGGGAGATCACAAGCGGAATCAGCTTTTCAGGAAACTGATATGGTCCGTAGTTGTTCGAGCAGCGTGTGATCATAACATCAAGTCCGAAGGTTTCATGATATGCCCTCACCAGAAGATCTGATGAGGCTTTGCTTGCAGCGTATGGGCTGTTCGGCTCTATCGGCGAGGCTTCAGTGAAAAGGCCTTGTGCGATAGAGCCGTAGACCTCATCTGTTGAGACATGAAGCATCCTGCAGTTGCGCTTTCTCGCAACCTCGAGCAGACTTTGCGTGCCGATCACATTGGTCTGAAGAAATGGAAAAGAATCGAGGATTGACCTGTCCACATGGCTCTCAGCTGCAAAGTGTATGATAGCATCGAACTCAAGGCTGTCGAGAAACGGTCTGTTACAGATATCTCCCCTGACAAAGGTGTAATTAGGCAGGTCTTCTATGTCCCTGAGATTCTCAAGATTCCCAGCATAGGTGAGTTTGTCGAAATTTATGACCGTATGCTCCGGATGTGAGCCTATGAGATACCGGACAAAATTCGAGCCGATAAATCCTGCGCCGCCTGTAACCAGTATCTTCATCAGTCTATCCTGTAAGGAGAGGCAGGATCGTTTTCGTATCTGATCTCGTCTACAGGCAGGGTCTTGCCCTGTCCCTTGAAAAGCCTGTCAGGCATATTGATGACCAACCCCCCGGTTTTCCCCGTATTTTTATACGCATGCACTACCCTGGGAGGTACGATCACGATATATGGTTTGTCATCTGTGTCAAGAGTCATGCGCTGCTGAAAGGTTGCTGAGTTTTCTCTATTGTCCCAGAGATATAGCCTGAAATTCCCAAAGAAGCAAAAATAGTCAGACTGGTCGAGATGCTCGTGCGGACCGCGCGCAATGCCAGGTTCAGTCATCGAGACATAAGACATGACAGGAGTAAAGTCGGTTTCGTCCTGCCTGAAGGTTTCGACAAGCCATCCGCGCTGGTCGTTAAACTGGTTGAGTTCCCTCACGACAACGCCTTCCATTGTTCCGCCTTTCATTATTCCGCCGCTTTTGAAAAAGTAAATTATTATAGCACTGCAAGACGCTGTCTTAAAACTGTCTTCAGTGCTCCTGTGATGGCTGTGGGCCGGGTATTTCAGTCTCAGACACAATCTCTGCCTTGATCTTCAGGACACGCCTGCCTTTCATATTGACGATTGTAAATCTTGTTGCTTCAGTCTGCAGGCTGTCTCCGACGGTTGGGATCCTCTGAAGATGAGATATAAGAAAACCGCCGATTGTGTCATATTCGTTTGATTCAGGGATATCAAAACCGTGGTCCTCGTTAAGGTCGCGAATTGCGAGGGAAGCATCGATCAGTCTGGTGCCGTCCCTGAGTGTCTGGACAGGTAACTCAGTATCGTATTCGTCCTGAATTTCTCCCACGATTTCCTCTATGAGGTCTTCGATGGTCACCAGACCGGTGACAGTTCCGTATTCGTCCACGACAATCGCCATGTGCTGCCGCTTCTTCTGCATCTCCTTCATGAGCGCGCTTATCTTCATGGTCTCAGGGACAAAGAGCGCCGGATGCAGAAGTCTGTTGATGGTTATGCCTCTGCCCTGGGCCATTTCATTGAACACATCTTTATTGAAGAGTATGCCTTTGATGTCCGAAATATCTTTTTCATAAACCGGATAGCGGGAAAAATTTTCCGAGGTGATGGTCCTGATGATGTTTTCCGGCAACTCGCTGGTCCTGAATGCGATCATGCTTGTGACAGGCACCATAACGCCCTTGACGGAAATATCGGCGAAATTAAAGACGCTGTGGATAAGTTCATGCTCCGCAGCTTCGAAAATTCCCCTGTCTGTCCCCTCTTCGATGAGGAGTTTGATCTCTTCCTCTGATATGAAGGACCGCTCGGAAAAGGCCTTCGCGCCAAAGGGCTTGAGGAAGACATTGCTGCTTGCCGTCAGTACGGTCACAATAAACGAAGTGATTTTAGAAATGAATGCAATGGGACGCGCTACAAGCAGTCCTACTTTTTCAGGGTTTCTAAGCGCGATTGATTTGGGGACTAGTTCTCCGATGATCAGTGAAAGATAAGAGAGCACAGCGACCACTATTGCGATCGATATCGCCGCGGCTGCGTGGGCAATAAAGGGGATGGGAACATTTGCAAGAAGCGGTTCGAGGGTCGTGACCGAGGCGGCCCCTCCTATGGCTGAAGCCAATGCGCTGACAACGGTGACGCCTATCTGGACTGTAGCAAGAAGCCTGTCAGGTTCGGACTGAAGCTTGAGCAGTATTTCCGCGTTGCGGTTTCCCTTGTCCGCAAGTTTCCTGATATGGGATTTCCGCGAGGTAACTATAGCGATCTCGGAGGCAGCAAAAAAACCATTCAGAAGCAGAAAAGCAAAAATGAATAATATCTCGAGCGACATGCGTTATGAGAAAATATTATACACGAATTATCTGCAAATCAGCATTATTGCCGTATGTTTTCATTAGTTCCTGCATCATTATACTGCATATACGTTAAATTGAACAGACTTCCTCTTTATGGCGCAGGGTCTGCGTCGAAAGCGCTGAGTTTTTGCCGGATCATAACAACAATGTCCCTGCCGGTCTTTTCAGTTTCAGCCCTGACAAAACGCTCAACTGCGTTTTCCATATCTGCTGCCTCTTCAGGGCTGAGCAGCAGATATGTCACTTCACCTAACCTTTTGAGAATGATATCCTGTGTGTCATCCTTGATTATCCTGACGTGGGCATGCTCCCGTTCGAGCAGGCTCATAAGATAATTCTTCCACAGCTCTTTTTCCACGGGGTTGAGCGATGAGTCATCCGTGAGGGCCGGGAGAATAATTGAAACGGAATATGCAGGATTCACATCATGGATAACTATATCGCAATGGACCGCTCCGGTTTCCTCATCCTCTTCAGCTGTGAAGGAAAACCGGTAAGTCCATCCTATCCGCCAGTCATAGGCCGAAGTCTGACGCGCACTGATTTTTTTATTGAGAGGCCCATTTTCCTCTGCTGAACGCACGATTTCGGCAAAGGTCTTGCCGAATACAGGATAAAACTCGTATTGAACGTCCTTGCGCAGAGCAAGGCCCTCGGGCACGGAGTGATCTGCTGCATGCCGGGGCCGGAGATTGGTTGCCTTTTTCCCAACACCAGTGAGTTTTCCAGTGCGGTCAAAATACTGAGAAATTCCTCCGCTCTCAGCATTTCCGGCAACAATCATGAGCATTAGAGGCAGCACCAGAAAAAGACCGCGTTTCATGCTTTTAAGGATACTATGCTTTACCTTTGAAATCAAATATGACGGCTTTGTAAAAAATCCGTATGCTGCGTTGCGCTGCCAAACTCGTCACTGCGACGTACCCAACAGTACGTCTCATTCCTCATTTCTT
>JAGVHR010000067.1 GCA_020056455.1 Thermodesulfovibrionales bacterium | reverse complement strand
CTTAATAATGTCCAGAGAGAAAAACTTGAGATAATTGCAGAGCAGGCCAGAAAAGGCAGCTCCGTGGTGCAGGGGCTGCTCGATTTTTCCCGCCAGTCAATCTCAAAAAGGGAACCAGTATCTCTCAATGCCATTATTGAAAATGCAGTCCGGCTCTTGTCCCCTCAGGCTCAAAAGAGCGGGATCAGCATTGAGCAGGAGCTTACTGATATTCCGCATATAGAAGCTGATCCACGTCAGATCGAGCAGGTTATATTTAATCTCATTTTAAATGCAATGCAGGCGATCGACACATCCGGGGCTGTAAGGGTTACAACTGCAAAGACTGCATCCGGTAATGTAGAAATCAGAGTGAAAGATACTGGGCCGGGTATCCCTAAAGAGTTGCAGTGTAAAATATTCGACCCCTTTTACACTACAAAGCCGGTCGGCAAGGGTACAGGCCTCGGCCTTTCGATCTGTCTCGGCATAATAAGAGACCATAACGGAACAATTGATGTTGAGAGTCGATCCGGGGAGGGAGCAATATTCATTGTTAGGCTGCCCGCAGAAAAGGAAAATCATGGCTGAAGTACTCGTTGTTGATGACGATCTGAGAATGCGGCAGCTGATAGAAGAACTGCTCAGGACAGAGGGGTTCATCGTCTTTTCCACAGGTGACGGCAGAGAGGCACTCATGATGCTGAAAGAGCGGGCCTTTGATATTGTTATCACAGACCTTAAAATGCCCCATGTGAGCGGCCTCGAAGTCCTTGCCTATGCGAAAGAGATAAACCCTGAATCACTGGTGATCATGGTAACAGCCCACGGCACAGTGGAATCTGCAATAGAAGCGATCAGAAAGGGAGCTTACGACTATATTCAGAAGCCCTTTGATCCTGACCATCTCCTGCTCCTTGTAAAGAGGGCGCTTGAACACCATGATCTGCTGGATGAAAACAGAAGGCTGGCAGCAGAGGTCAGAAGCTATCTGGAGGATGATATTATTGGTTCGAGTCGGGGCATGATGTCAGTTCGGCAGCTTATTGATAAGGTTGCACCCCTTGATACGACCATACTGATACAGGGGGAAACAGGCACAGGCAAGGAGCTGATCGCCCGGCTGATCCACAGACAAAGTTCAAGATCCGGCAACCTCTTTCTGCCTGTCAATTGCGGGGCCGTTTCGGAAACGCTCCTTGAGTCAGAACTATTTGGCCATGAAAAGGGCGCATTTACGGGTGCGATAGCTGAAAAGAAAGGTCTCTTTGAAACAGCGAACAAAGGCACGATATTTCTTGATGAAATTAATGCCACATCCCCTGCAATGCAGGTGAAGCTCCTGCGTGTGCTTCAGGAACAGACGATTATGAGGGTCGGCTCAACAAAACCGATTTCCGTCAATGTCCGCGTTTTGGCAGCATCCAATAAAGGCCTTGCGGATGAAGTCTCAGCCGGAAGATTCAGGAAAGACCTCTTTTACCGGCTGAACGTTATTGGGGTGAACATCCCGTCACTCAGAGACCGAAAGGATGACATTCCCCTGCTTGCATACCACTTTCTCAATAAATACGGCAGGAAATTCGGCAGGGAAATCCGGGCATTTTCTCCGGAAGTATTGGAGGTATTCAATGCTTACCCATGGCATGGAAATGTCAGGGAGCTTGAAAACGCAATTGAAAGGGCAGTGATTATGGAGCAGTCATCAGTGATTACTGTCCAGTCCCTTCCTCCTGACATGGGCAAAGAGCTTTATGATCCACTTTCCCATATAGGGCTCATGACAATCGATGAGATGGAGAAATTTCTTATCCAGAGAACTCTGAGGCTCCTTGACGGACAAAAAACCAGGGCTGCAGAGGCATTGGGCATCGACGTCACCACACTCTGGAGAAAACTGAAGAAATACGATCTGCAATAGACTTCAGCCATTGCATTTTGCAGTGTCATTGCATTTTGCAGTTGACCATTTATACCATTTGTCTCACAATCTGCCTTTATTTTCGATAAATAACCTGAATTCACATAAATTTCTTTGCCCTACCTCTCTGGCACGAGTCTTGTTGTAACTCCTTGCAAAAGGAGGCGCGCATGAAACCAAGAACATTCTGGATCAGTTGTCTCGTTGTATTACTCTGGACTTCTGCAAGCTGGGCAATCTCTCTTGTGGACGCAGACTGGCTCAGGAAAAACCTGGACAACAGTAATATCCGTATCGTTGAGGTCCCTGAAAAGGCTGACGCTGTCGGCGACCAGCACATGCCGGGCAAGCTGCATATCCACGGCGCAGTTGTCGTAAACCGGTATCTCGATCTCGGCAACCTTAACGTCGTTCCCCCAACCCTCTATCCATCAAAAGAACAGTTCGAGAAGCTTATGTCAAGACTGGGCATAACCCCTGATACTACAGTCGTTGTTTACGACGATAAGTTCAGCCTCTTTGCAAGCAGACTGTTGGTTATCATGGAGCTCTACGGGCACGACACGAACAAGCTAAAGCTTCTCAATGGCGGCCTTGTCATATGGAAGAAACTGGGCTATCCGACCCTTGATGGCCACATTCCTGTGACTGCAACCAGATATAAGGTGGAGAAGGTCAATCCTATTCTGCTGACCTGGTCCGATATATTCCGGGATGTTGTTTCGGGTGCAAGACCTGAAGTACTACTTGTGGATGTCAGACCCGCTGATGAATACTCCGCAAAAAACATCCGTGCCATCAGGGGCGGCCATATTCCGCATGCGATAAATGTTACAGGCACTGACGCCAACAACAAGGAAGACCATACATTCAAACCGGCAGATGAGATCAGAAAACTGTTTGAGGCCAAGGGGATCACATCCGATAAACCGATATACGAATACTGCCATAGCGGAGACCGCTCGGCCCATGCCTACGTTGTTCTTAAGTACATTCTTGGGTATAAGGATGTGAAGGTTTATGACGGCTCCTGGCTCGAATGGGCAACCCTGCTTTCACTGCCTGCGGAAGACCAGGTCTGGTACACAGAAAAGAAATAATGGAAAAGCACATGAAGGAGAGAAAATGAGAAGTCGCTTATTGAAAGCAGCAGTATTTATATTGGTAGCTACGTTCATAGGCGCTGGAGCGGCCCTGGCTGACATGAAAAACCGTATTGGCGCTATCTGCGCAGAGTGTCACAAAGATGAGGCCAACACCATACGGGGGCTGATAAAATCCGGCTCTCAGAAAGATGACTCGTTTATTGTTAAGGTCGGCAAGGATGAATGGAATGTGCGCTATGACAAGGGCTCGAAGCTGAATAAGTTGGCAACAGTAAGGGACCTGGCCGATGAAAAGGCTGTGAAAGTCAGGTTCAGGGCCGAAGGAGATGGCCCGGTTTATGCTGAGGAGATGAGCTATAAGTCCAATTACGGGTTCAAGGATCCTTCGGATATCATCACCATCAGCGAAGTGGTCGAACTCCTGAAGAAGAGTCCGAAAAATGGTAATTACGTCATTTTCGACTCTCGCGGATATGACAACTACATTGAAGGGCATCTTCCTGAAGCCATCCTGCTGCCTAACTACCAGTTTCAGGCATTCAAGGACCGCATGCCTGCTGACAAAAATACCCTGATCATATCTTATTGCCGTGGATATGGTTGAGGCATGAGTCCCCACTTTGCCAGGCTGGCAAAGGAAGTGTACGGCTACAAGAATGTAAAGTACATGGTTGAAGGCCATATGACGTGGGAAGCAGGCATAAATCCCTACTATACAGAGCCTGAATTTCTGAAGATGGCCATCGACGAGGGCCTTTCTTACGTACTGATCGATCTAAGAACTCAGGAAAAGGCCCGCCAGGCTCATATCAGAGGCGCGGTCAATTATCCCCTGGGCAGGGATCCGCTGACCTCGATGAAGAAACTGGACAAGGCCCTTACATCCGACCAGAAGAAGAGCGCCCGGATCATCTATTACTCGGACAACATTGACGAGGCCATACAGGCGCATAAAATAATGCGTATTAACGGCACAGAAAACGGATATATCCTCAACGGCGGCTTTGAAGCGTGGAAGTCAAGGGGATATCCTCTTGAGCGCAACAAGCTGAAAACCGAAATATCCTACTCGTGGACGCCTCTGCCCGGCGCCTTGTCTATCCCTGAATATGAGAAGCTGGTAGTCAACAGGCCGGCTGATACGATCATTGTGGATGTAAGAAGCCCCGGTGAGTATATGAAGAGCATGGTCAGCGGCGCTTTGACAATCCCCATCGATACGCTTGAAAAGCGCTGGACCGAGCTGCCGAAGGAAAAAAAGATTGTGCTGCAGTGCGAGGCAGGCAACAGGGCGCTTATGGCCTGGAGAGTACTAAAGGACAGGGGTTTCAAGGACATCCGGTGGGTGGACGGACATATAAGCAAATTCAGCAAGGGCATTTTACAGGAAGGGGCGTACAAAAATCTGAATGCCAAACTGTAAGTTTGTCGATTTGTATATCCATCGAATATACTATCCTTAAGAAGAGCGTCAATTGGCCCATTCTCTCCAGGATCAAGCCAATCTAAATCTTTAAGGAGGCGACAAACAGGATGAACAGATACGGATTAAAATTGATCTTTGTAACTTTCGTATTGTCCTTGACAGCCTTTGTTGCATATGGGGCATCTGCACAGAAGGTCGTTAAAGACGAATCCCTGCGCAAGGGTGAGACAAGGGTAACTCTGGACCCGGGACAATTCAACGACGCCCGTGTGAAAGCCGCCTACAAGGTTGCAAAGGAAATCCCGTGGGTGCTGGACAGTATCTATTGTTTTTGCATGTGCAAGGAATCTCCGACTTTCAGACATAAGAGTCTGCTGAGT
This sequence comes from Thermodesulfovibrionales bacterium, assembly GCA_020056455.1. Classification (GTDB taxonomy): domain Bacteria; phylum Nitrospirota; class Thermodesulfovibrionia; order Thermodesulfovibrionales; family UBA6898; genus UBA6898. The sequence goes on along the minus strand of JAGVHR010000067.1, from coordinate 10,209 downwards.
TGCTATGTAGACAACCATGCTTCCGTCTGAGATATCTGCCTTGGGGAGGCCCTGCGGGCCTTCGAGCTTTACAAAAAAGATTATACCGTAAAACAGATAAGGGACATGGTCGAAAAGGAATACAGGAGGTAGAACCTGTCAAAAAAAAAGTCTTTTCAGGGCAAGGGTCGCCCCCTGTCATTGTTCACGCATGCCTCTACTGATTTACTTTAAGTTAAGGACATCCTGCATATCGTAGAGGCCTGCGGGCTTCCCTGCCAGCCAGCAAGCTGCTTTTAGCGCCCCTCTTGCAAAGGTGTCCCTGCTTGAGGCTTTATGCGTTAACTCGATACGCTCGCCCAGACCGCCAAAGAGTACAGTATGCTCTCCCACAATATCGCCTGCCCTGACTGTCTGTATGCCGATCTCTTTCCTGGTCCTCTGTCCGATGATACCATGCCGGGCATAGACTCCGACCTCATCAAGGTTTCTACTCAGGGAATCGGCAATAACCTGAGCCATTTTAAGAGCAGTGCCGCTGGGAGCGTCTTTTTTCAACCGGTGGTGAGCCTCGACGATCTCAATGTCGTAGTCGTCGCCCAGTACCCTGGCAACATCCTGAAGAACCTTCAGCAGAAGGTTAACACCGAGGCTCATGTTCGATGCCATAACGCAGGGTATCAGCTTAAAAATCGGCTCCATGCCGGCCACATCAGCTCCTGAAAACCCGGTTGTACCGATTACTATTGCCTTTCCCTCTTGAGATACTACAGTAAGATTCATTTTTGTGGATTCGATAGATGTAAAATCTATTATAATATCAACGTGTTTTATGATTTTATTAATGTTATCCTGGAGCATTATGCCGGTCTCGCCTATGCCGACGAGTGGACCGATGTCCCTGCCGATGTCCTTATGTCCTTCTCTTTCAAATGCCCCGGCGAGTTGAAGCCCTTCATATTCACTGCAAAGGGCTGCAATCCTGGCCCCCATCCTGCCGGCTGCTCCTGCTACTCCGACTTTGATCATGTGTTCCTCCTCAATTATTCGTCCTGATTTTTCTCATCTTCCTCTTCTTCCTTTTTTCCAGCTATAGAGTACTCCTCCCTGGCCCAGGCTCCAAAATCAAGCAGTTTGCACCGTGCAGAGCAAAAGGGCCTGTTGGGATTTTCCTCCCATGTCGTATAGTTCTTACATTTCGGACAAGTGATACGCATTTCAGGCCCGGGCTACATTTTGAATTGAGTCAGGGTCATTTTTCAAGATATTTTTGATGAGTACGTCCGCGACGACACCATTTGCAAATCCGGAGATGATGCCGATAAGCATAATGACCGGACTGATAACCAGCACAGCCTCGATCCTGCGGATGAACAGCAGATAGGCAAGGAAGAGCTGGGCAGTATTATGGAAAAGGGCGCCGATCAGACTGAGACCTATCGGACCGAATAGAGTTTTACTGACAGAATGCACAGCACCCATGGCGCATGTCCCTGCAATTCCTCCCCCGAGGCTGAGCATGAATGAGGGGCCGAGAAACGTTCCGATAAAGATAGAACCGAGTACTACCCTGACAAGAGTTATCATCATGGCTGTTCGGAATCCAAAAAGCGTAAGTGAAGTGATTGTGATGATATTTGCCAGACCGAGCCTGAACCAGGGTATGGGGCTCGGCAGCAAAGCCTCGAAACCATGCAGTGCAAGTGCATATGCAGACAGAACAGCTATACGGTACTTATCCTGTAATTGCATCGATATCCGTTTTCCTTCCAGGTTCAACAATGACAACGATATCGTTTGGCAGGCATACTATTGCCCCCCTGGATATCCAACCCTGCCTGACACAGATGTGATTATCGCACTGGGCGTCTTTCATACGAACCTTGTGCTTTTTTATCTCCACAACACCATGACCGTGCGATCCTTCTACCTCTAATTCCATGTCAACATCGAGCGACAACGTATAGACAGGCCTGCCTTTTACTTCAACAACAACCTCTGAGCCAAGAGATAGAGCTTCTCCTGAATAAAAAAAGCCTGCTGCAGAGATAATGAGCAGAATCAGGAATAGCGCCCTGTCAGCAAGAGTGGTATTTTTAATTGCCTTTTTCAATCGACAAAATATCCTTAATCCCCGGGGTCGAATGGATCGTTCCGGAGCTGTCGATAATTATAGCATCCATCCCCATATCCTGTGCCAGTTTCAAGCCTTTCTCGGGCCCAAGAATGAAGACGGCCGTTGACACTGCGTCTGTTAAAGCTGCCTTGCCGGCAATGACGCTTACACTCCGACAAAGACCGGCAGGATAGCCTGTCTCAGGGTCAAGGAGATGGTGATAGCGCCGGTTATCATCAATAAAGAAACGCTCATAATCACCGGCCGTAGATATTGCTTTGCCCGACAGCCGAATCCTGGCGATGATCTCATCTTTTTCGCCTGTCTGTCTCGGGTTCTTGATGCCTATGGTCCATGGAGAATTGTCGGGTTTCACTCCGAAGGTCCTGATATCTCCAGCTATCGAGACAAGACCATCCCGGATACCGCTTTTTATAAGAGTGTCGGCCGCAAGATCAGCAGCATAACCCTTTGCAATACCGCCAAGATCAAGCAACATGCCCTTATTTTTCAAAAAAACCGTTGAATTCTGCCTGTCAATGACGATGTTCCTGAAATCAATGAGAGGCAGGACACGTCTTATCTCCTCACCGCCCGGCTTTTTTCTTTTCAGAAAGTCCCATAATTTTACAACCGGACCGATTGAGGGATCAAAGGCGCCTCCTGATTTCTCAGCAGTAATGACTGCCATTTCTATTACATCTATAGTTTCAGGAGATACCCTGGTCTCTCTGGTTCCGGCATTCCTGTTGATCTCTGAGAGTTCGCTTTTTTCCGAGAAGAAGTTGATGAGAGTACCAAACCTGTCGATTGCTGCGAAGGCCTTGTCCATGCCCCTTTCTGCCTCATCCTTTGAACCGGAAACAACGCTGATACTAACGATCGTATCCATAAGCGGCATGGTCTTTCGATACACGGACCTTTTCCTATCACCGCAGGATAAAGATGTGATAAGCAGTAAAAGAATGAACAGAGCAGAGAGATATTTCATTATCGTGCGGCCAACAAATTAATCGCTCCCAGGCTGAAAAGCAAGCGCCTGTTTTAGAAAACTTCCTGTGAAAGACGCAGGGTTTTCTCTTACCTGCTCTGGAGTTCCTTCAGCCACAACCCTGCCACCTTTATCACCTCCCTCAGGGCCAAGGTCGATAATATAGTCAGCTGACTTGATCACGTCAAGATTGTGCTCGATCACAACTATAGTATTCCCTTTATCGACCAACATATTAATGACGTCAAGCAGCCGCTGGATGTCCACGAAATGCAGGCCTGTAGTAGGCTCATCCAGAATATAAAGCGTGCTGCCGGTAGATCTTCTGCCGAGTTCGCGGGAAAGGCGAATTCTCTGCGATTCGCCGCCTGACAAAGTCGTTGCAGACTGACCTAATTTTATATACCCCAGACCTATTTCTTCAAGCAGTTCAAGTTTTCTGCGGAGCTGAGGTATATTTTCAAAAAAAAGGAGCGCGTCTGAGACTGTCATTTCGAGCACTTCAGCGATATTTTTGTCCTTGTATCTGATCGAAAGCGTCTCGTCATTATAGCGTTTGCCCCTGCATCTGTCGCACTGCACATATACATCAGGCAGGAAATGCATCTCGACCTTGATCAAGCCGTTACCCCTGCAGGCTACACACCTGCCTCCTTCAATATTGAAGCTGAAGCGCGATGAAGAATAGCCTCGTTTTTTTGCTTCAGGAGACAGAGAGAAGAGGTCCCTGATTATACTAAAAAATCCCGTATAGGTCGCCGGATTTGAGCGTGGTGTCCTGCCGATAGGCGACTGATCAAGACTTATGACTTTGTCCAGATTTTCGAGGCCGGTAATTTTATTGTGACTCCCCGGCAGTTGACCGCCTGTCCTGTTGAACACCCTCTCTGCAGCACGGTAAAGAATATCAAGGATGAGAGTGCTTTTGCCGGAGCCCGAAACCCCGGTAACGCAGGTGAAGGTTCTTAGCGGGATATTTACAGTGATATTTTTCAAATTATGCGCAGATGCCCCCTGAATTTTTACGAAGCCCTCAGGTGTTCTCCTGAGAGAGGGGATAGCTATTTTCAATGCGCCGCTCAGATATCTGCCGGTGGTTGATTTACTATTCTTGATGATTTCCGCAGGAGTCCCTTCAGCAACGACCCAGCCGCCGCGGACGCCCGCGCCCGGTCCCATATCAACGATATGGTCAGCCCATCTGATAGTCTCTTCGTCATGCTCCACGACGAGCACGGTATTTCCGGCCTCCTTCACCGCGCTAAGGCTTTCAAGAAGCCTGACGCAATCCCTCGGATGGAGGCCTATGCTCGGCTCATCGAGCACATATAGGACCCCTGTAAGCGACGAGCCCATCTGCGTTGCAAGCCGCACTCTCTGCGATTCTCCTCCTGAGAGGGTAAGCGACGGCCTGTCAATTGTCAGGTACCCGATGCCGACTTTAGTCAGGAAGAAGAGCCTGTCGCTAATCTCTTTGACTATTCTTGCGGCGATCATCTGCTCCCGCTGAGCGAACTTCATTTTTCGGATAAATAAGAGGGCCTGCTCAACCGTCATCCTGCTGAACTCGCCGATATTGATTCCCTGAAGCTTGACACTCAGAGCCTCCTTCCTCAGTCTGAGTCCATTACATTCTTCGCAAAGATGCCGGTTATCGGTGTCAACCGACTCATCAATAAAATTGTCAAATCCGAGTCCATTGCAGGCAGGACATGCTCCTGCATCGCTGTTAAAGGAGAAGAAGCGCGGAACAATCTCAGGATAGCTTATGCCGCAACCAGGACATGCAGCCTTCCTGGAAAACAGGATGTCCCTATCGTCAGAGACAAGATTAACGACAACTGAGTCTGAATATTTAAAAGCTGTTTCCACTGCATCGAACATCTGTCGGTCGATACCACTTTTTATAATCAATCTGTCAATGACAATCTCTATGGTGTGGCGTTTCTGTTTAGCAAGAATAATATCCTGCGTAAGGTCCTTCATTTCATGGTCGATCCGAGCCCTGACAAATCCCTCGCTCCGCATCTCCTGAAGCTCCCTGCGGTAGTTGCCTTTTCTATCCCACACAATGGGCGACAAAACCTGTATCCGCGTTCCCTCAGGCAGGTTAAGCACAGCCTGTACAATATTCTCCGCCTCCTGGGTCGAGATCTCCGTGCCGCATCTATAGCAAAAAGCCTTGCCGAGCCGCGTATAGAGCACGCGCAGATAGTCGTATATCTCAGTGATCGTGCCGAGTGTTGATCTGGGGCTCTTGCTGACCGTTTTCTGATCTATGGCAATCGAAGGGGAAAGGCCTTCAATGGAATCGACGTCAGGCTTCTGCATCTGTTCAAGAAACTGTCTGGAATAAGGTGAGAGGCTTTCAACATACCGTCGCTGCCCCTCGGCATATATGGTATCAATAGCCAGGGAGGATTTGCCGGAACCGGATGGTCCGGTGATAACAGTGATCGCGTCCCTTGGGATCGAGATGTCAAGATTCTTGAGATTATGCTCTCTGGCGCCTTTAATATGTATGGTTTTCTGCATAGCGTGCTTTAGTAGTATATCTGAAATATGCCTGACAAGTGGCTGCATGACCTGCATGGCGCATTAAATTTGCACTCCAGTTGCAGAAAAAAAGTGCAGTATTCGGAGACGACAGGCCGAAAAGCCTTTTGCAGCAATACCTTGACGGCCCTTGCGGCTACATTTGCGGTCAAGAAGCGGATAACGTCCTGATTGCCATGCTCAGGCCTCTGAATAGATCATATTGCCTTGAAAGGATTTGAGTAATGACGGATTCGAATGCAACAACAATATGGTATACCGATCATGGGTATATACAGGACGTTTAGCGGTAAGCGGCAAAAAATATCAGAAGGACATGAAGCGGGGCAACTTGAAGTTTTTCTTGCCTTTAAACATCTTAAGCATCTTCTTTAATTCCACATACTGCTTGATCACCCTGTTGACATCAGCCACAGTTGTTCCACTGCCAATAGCTATACGCTTTCTCCTGCTTCCATTGAGAATATTGTGATTGGTCCGTTCCTTTCGAGTCATGGAACTTATAATCGCCTCGATCCTGGCAAAGTCCTTTTCATCGACCTGCAGGTTCTTCACCTTGTTCATGCCCGGTATCATCCCGAGAATGCTCTCAAGAGGTCCCATGCTGCGGATCTTGCTGAGTTGTTCCCTGAGGTCATCAAAGGTAAAAGAGTCATCGAGTATCCTCTTTTGAAGCGTTTCAGCCTCTTTCTGGTCAAATGAACGCTGCGCCTGTTCGATAAGGGTGAGGACATCCCCCATGCCGAGGATACGGGAGGCGATCCGGTCCGGATGGAAAGGCTCAAGCATATCTATTTTTTCGCCGAGACCGATAAATTTAATCGGCCGCTGTGTAACCGCTCTGACAGAGAGGGCTGCGCCTCCCCGTGCATCACCGTCCATTTTTGTCAATACGATGCCGTCAATGCCTATCTGTTCATTGAACTGTTTGGCAATATTAACGGCATCCTGTCCGGTCATCGCATCAGCGACAAAAAGTGTTTCCCTGGGTGCAAGAAAGTTCTTGACGCTTTTTAACTCGGCCATGAGCGACTCATCTATATGGAGCCTTCCGGCGGTATCCACGATCATGATGTCATAGGCCTCGGTTTTTGCCTTCTTCAATGCCTCTGATGAAACAAAAACCGGATCCTTTACATCCCTCGCGGAATAGACAGGCACGTCAATCTGCCTGCCAAGCGCCATGAGTTGGTCGATTGCCGCAGGACGCTGCAGATCACAGGCAACAAGAAGAGGACGCCTTCCCTCTTTTTTGAAAAGCCTTGCCAGCTTTGCAGATGTCGTTGTTTTACCGGAGCCATGAAGACCGACCATCATGATAATTGTCGGAGGGTTGGGTGAAAGAACAATGCGCTCAGTGGAACTGCCCAGAAGATCGCAGAGTTCTTCATGAACAATCTTGACCACCTGCTGTCCTGGCGTGAGGCTATCGAGCACCTCTTTGCCAAGCGCTTTTTCTCTGATCTTTTGAGTTAAGTCCTTGACAACCTTGAAATTGACATCTGCCTCAAGAAGAGCCAGCCTAACCTCTTTTAAGGCAGCATCAAGGTCTTCCTCTCTGACGAGCCCTTTGCCCTTGAGCTTCTTGAAAATAGCCTCGAGCTTTTCGCTGATGCTTTCGAACATTACAGCAGTTTCTCTATCCGGGAGGATATTTTTTCGACAAAATCATCAGTATAGCCCATATAGCTGTCTATGATTTTGCCGTCCCTGCTGATTAGAAAGCTGACCGGAATGCTCGCGACATTATAAGCTTTCGATACCGCATCGTCAGCAATCAAAACAGTATATGGGATGTTATTCGATGCAGCAAAATCAGACACAGTGGATGCTGTATCAGCCCCGCTGTCAATGGATATGCCGATAATCTCAAAACCACTCTTCTGATATTTATTGTGCAATGCAATCAATTCCGGCACTGAAGCCTGACATGGAGGGCACCATGTAGCCCAGAATTCAAGAAGAACGGTTTTCCCCCTATATGAAGAAAGTGAAACGTTCCTGCCGGAAAGGTCCTTCAGTACAAAGTCCGGCGCTAAACTGCCGGTTTCTGCTGCTGATTCAACCGCTTCTCTGCTCTCCGGCTTGCCGCACGATAACGACACAAGGCAAAGAGCAATTGCCAGAAAAACAATATGGATCTTTCTCACTATTATTGATGGAGCCGGCCCAGGAATAGAATCAAACAAGAAGAGAGTCAATCTTCGCCTTAAGCTGAGGTTTTGGAACAGCACCAACAATACGATCAGCTTCCTGACCGTTCTTGATGAAGATTATGGTGGGTATACCCATAATCTTGTACCTGCTGGCGATATCGGAATTTTCATCAGTATTAAGTTTCATAACCTTAATTTTTCCTGTATAGTCTTTTGCAAGTTCTTCTACTGTAGGCGCAATCATGCGACAGGGACCGCACCAAACTGCCCAGAAATCAATCATCACAACCCCATTATGACCTAAAACCTCTTTGTCCCATGACGCTGATGTTGCTTCAAAAACATTTTCAGACATGTTGAACCTCCTCTATATATTTTTTAATTATATTGATCCTGTCATTTGTTTGTCAACGCGAACCCGATAAGTTGTAATAAACGGCAAGAACGCATTGACAGTGATCAAGAGTATCTGTTATGTTTCAAGAAATGATTAATCTCCTTATTATCATTGCTTTTTTTCTTTGTTCTGCCGAAATATATGCATTCGATATTTCCGGTCTGCAACCAGTAGCGCCGGATGGAGTATTTTCAACATTCAGTACAGAAAGTCTGCCGAAAAACAAGGTCTCCGTTGAGGTTGCATTTGAACAATCCAGAGAGCCTGATTTCTTTCGCGTTATGTTGAAAGGGGCCTATGGAATCAGCGATAACGTGGAATTTATGCTTACTGCCCCTTATGTCTATAATTTTCTCGACTCAACTGACGGTCTTGAGGATATTGCAGTCGGATTTAAGCACAGATTTTACGATGAAGGGAAATACGGGCCGTCTCTTGCATATATAGTGTCTGCATCCCTTCCATCGGGCCGCCAGGAGTTATCTACCGATGGAAGGGCGGGGATTGGTCTTGTTCTCAGCAAAAGGCTCGGCCCTTTTCGCGGCAGTTTCAATATTTTCTACGAAGTGCCCGGGGATGGGTCGCTTCAGGATGAACTGCTTTTTGCTTCCGGCCTGGAGCTTGCGACTACACATGAATCTCATCTGCTCGGTGAATTTCTGGCAAGAAGAGGCCATTACTCAAAGGAATACAACCAGCTGGAGGCCAGGCTGGGATACCGTCTCAAGACTTCGGATTTTATTCATACGACAATCGGTATCGGTACGGATTTAAACAATCGAAGCCCGGAATACAGGCTATTGTTTTCGGTTTGTTTTACAAATGCCAGGGAAAAGAAAAAGATCAGGAAGGTCTACGAGGAAGAGTAGCCCCGAAGGAAACCTTTGCCTGAAATAGGCATGGATTGGAAGAAAACTCATGAAAAATGTACGGGGAAAAAGCAATAAAGCGCTCACCATTGATGTTGCTGATGGGTATGTCTCTGTAAATCCTCTTTTTTTAAAACCCTTTGACCATGAGAGCCTGCAAGAATTTTATCATGAGATAGACAGGACCCAGAAGGATCTCCGCGCTGAAAAGTTTCCGACAAACGATGTCCAGGCCATCAGACTCAGGAATCTCAAGCTGCAGAGATTATATTCCGCGTCGATGATTATCAGAAATTTTGCCAGGGAACGAAGGATGCTGCTTGTTTAGCCGGCGAAGGACTTCGTGATCTGTATTAATTATTGAATATGGAACTGAATGAAGATCTAAAGGCAGCGAAAGATGTTATTCAGGCTGTACTGAAATCCAAGAAGATGATACGCATGTATCCTTCGAATAACCCAATCTATGTCAAAACGCTTGAGGACTGTTATATGCGCTTCGCTGATTTCCTTGGCTACCGCGATGAGCTGGTCTTTAAGATACGTCAAAATGAAATCATCTGGGAAGGCGAGCAAGTGTACTCAAGCGCCGAAAAGGATGATAATCTTGCTTTATTTTTCTTCAAAGACGGCCTGAGGGAAATCACTTTTAAAAAAGGATTTGCTCAGAATGAGATGGAGGAGTTTTTAAAGATCATATCAACGGATTTCGAAAGGGAAGTGCTGGATGATGACATCATTACTCTTCTGTGGGAAAAGGATTTTCAAAATATTCAGTATGTTGCAGACGACGCGATTCTGGCAGATGAAGACAATTATGAGAAAGATGCCGTCGAACATGTCAGAGAGGTCGCTAATGAGCCCGACAGCGTTCTTAGAGCCTACCAAGATGCATTTATGGAGGCAGATGTTGTCAAGGATGTAGCCATTGTGCCGTTGAGCGATAAAGAACTTCAGCATCTGATGCAGGAACTTGAAAAAGAGTCGTCAGACAAGACCGGCAAGCTGATCAATATTCTTTTTGAACTGATATTTTTTTCCGAAACACGAGAGGACCTTGAGGACCTTGCCGGCTATTTTATGAATACCATTGAATATGCCATGAGACAGGGTGATATTCAGATGGTACAATCCGTCCTTGTACG
>JAGVHR010000244.1 GCA_020056455.1 Thermodesulfovibrionales bacterium | reverse complement strand
GAACAGCTTGAAAACCTGCCTGAGGGAATCGAAATAACCAGCCTTGGCGAGTCCTTCAATGATTTTTCAGATACTGCTGCTGCTGTGATGAATCTGGATCTGGTAATCACTGTGGATACAGCCATAGGGCATCTGTCAGGCGCCCTGGGCAAAAAGACCTGGGTCCTTCTTCCCTCTCATGCTGAATGGCGCTGGCATCTGAATATGGATTACAGTCCATGGTATGAAGACATGAGGCTGTTCAGGCATAGAGAACAAGGCAAAAAGAACTGGCAGGAGATGATGGAGAGGGTGGTGGAAGAACTTCTGAAAAACAGGGCAGAGGGTTTTTTGGGGGGGTAGGGAATAGTTAGTTTTGTTGACTATTCTAATATTTAATATTAAAATAGTCAATGTACTTAAGAAGAACTATAGAGGATGCGATCCATGAGGCTCGAAAGACCTTCCCGGCTATAGTCATTACCGGCCCCAGACAGTCGGGAAAGAGCACCTTACTGCGTCATATAATATCTTCTCCTGAAGCGACCTATATATCTTTGGAGGATCCCAATCTTAGAGAAATTATCCTTGAGGACCCTTTGGCATTTCTCGAAAAGCAGACTCCCCCGGTCGTTCTTGATGAGATACAGTATCTTCCGGAGATAACCACTTACGTCAAGATATTAATTGACAGGCAACGCATTCCCGGCGCCTGGTTTCTTACCGGATCACAGCAGTTTTCAGTCATGAAACATGTATCCGAATCCCTCGCGGGCAGGGCTGCTGTCCTTACTCTGCTGCCATTCCATCTGAGAGAGCGCAACGACGTTAAATCTGTAGAGGACTTTTTGACCTTATCCAGTTTTCCGGAGTTGGTCGTCAACAAAGGTGTCAGGCAGGACATCTGGAATTCGAGTTATCTGCAGACTTATCTGGAGCGTGATTTGAGGATGATACTGAATATCACCGACCTGAGAGATTTTGGGCGGTTTCTGCGGTTTATTGCAGCAAGGACAGGTCAACTGTTCAATAATTCGGTCTGTTCAAAGGAACTCGGTATCAGTATGCCTACTGTGAAGCGTTGGCTCTCAGCGCTTGAGGCCAGCTATATGATATTTCTGCTTCCTCCGTTTTTCGAAAACATGGGAAAGCGAATTATCAAGTCGCCCAAATTATATCTGCTCGATATGGGGCTGCTCAATTATCTTCTCAGGATACCTGATGCAGCTTACATCCTCAACAGTCCACTCGCCGGGGCCCTTTTCGAGACCGCGGTGGTTGCGGAGTTCGTAAAACAGAAATTTGCTGAAGGCACGAAGCCTGAGCTCTATTTCTGGAAGTCACAGAGCGGAATCGAGGTTGATCTGATATTGCCGGAGGGGGGCATGTTTGTTCCGTATGAGATCAAGTTTTCGTCGATAATTCGGCCACAGTTCTACAGAAATCTTCAGTATTGGCTTGAACTGAATAAATCGGATGCCGAAGGCAGGCTCGTAACAGCCTGTCCTGAAAACGTTCCCCTACCTGGTGAGATACGGAACATTTACTGGAAATACCTTTGACTGTCTTCTTCCCTGTGCTGAAGGGAAGAAATAAATGTGCGGCAAATAAGGAACAGGGCAAAAAAGACTGTGCGGAGATGATGGAGAGGGTAAAAAGACAGTTAGCTATAGAGATACAGGAAAGACTATGGCAAAGAAAATAAAAATTAAAAAAAACAAGGGGCTGAAAGATCTGGACGTTGCTGTCCGTTCTTTTCAATCCGGGAATCTACATCAGGCCTGGGTGCTATGCAGGCAAATACTCGACAGGAATCCAGACCATGCAGAGACTCTGCATCTGCTTGGCATGATCGCGGTCAACACAGGGCAATTAGACGAGGCAATCGAACATTTTACCGGCGCGGTCCGGGCCAATCCAGGCGAATATCTATTTTACTACAACCTTGGAAATGCATATAACGATAAACAAATGTTTGACGAAGCTGCTGAAAATTACAGGAAGGCTGCCGCGTTAAACCGAAATGATCCTGATATATATAACAATCTCGGCAATGCGCTTAAGGACAAAGGTATTTTCGATGAAGCAATAGAAAACTATAAAAAGGCTGTAGCATTGAAGCCTGATTATGCCGACGCATATAATAATCTCGGGCTTTCGCTTAATGAGGAAGGCATGGAAGAGGACGCAATTGCTTCCTATAATAAAGCCTTGGATATCAGCCCTGAAGATCCCGAAATATATAATAACCTGGGTGTAGCTTATGATAACCTCGGTTTGATTGAAGAAGCCCTGCGATATTACAATAAGGCGCTTTATTTTGGGCCTGATAATCATGCGGCCATCAAAAATCTGGGCAAAGTTTACATCATGCATGGCAGACTCAAAGAAGGTTGGAGGGGATATGAACACAGGCTGTTGAACGATAGACCCCACCCTGTTCCCTTGCCTCTGTGGGACAGCAGGTCTCTGGTACATGACAAGGCACTCCTTGTCTGCGCGGAACAGGGCGTTGGCGATGAGATAATGTTTGCTTCCAATATCCCGGATGTTCTTGAACGCGTTGAAAACTGCATAGTTGAATGTGATGCGAGGTTAATACCTCTATTCCAACGCTCTTTTAGCAATATTAAAGCGGTCCCGAAGATTAATATCTATGACAAAGCTAACTTGTCAGGCATTGCCATGAAAATTATGTCCGGAAGCCTGCCGGCATACTTCCGCCCTGCTCTTGCAAGTTTTCCTCAACAATCATATCTGGTCCCTGATATGGAAATGACAGAGGAGTGGCGCCGAAGATTTAAGGCGCTTGGCGCTGGTTTAAAGATAGGAATTTCATGGCGAGGCGGGACAAAGGGGCCTACTCAACAAAGGCGCTCAATCCCCCTGATAAAATGGCAGAAGATTTTTTCAGTTGCCGGTGTATGTTTTATCAACCTCCAGTACGGAGACTGCTCAAATGAGTTGAAAGATTTTAAAGAAAAAATCAACATGACCATTCATGACTGGGAAGAAGCGGATCCGTTAAAGGATTTGGACGGCTTTGCAGCGAAGATAGCGGCCCTTGATCTTGTTATCTCAGTGGATAATTCAACAGTGCATATGGCCGGTGCTATCGGCGCCCCTGCCTGGACACTTCTGCCGTTTGCCTGCGACTGGAGATGGCTGAGAGACTTTGAAGACACTCCCTGGTATAAAAGCGTGCGGCTTTACCGTCAGGAGAGCTTTGGAGACTGGGACAATGTGCTTAAGCGTATTGAATCTGCCCTCAGGGAGTACGTGGCAACCGGGGTCTTGCCCAATATAGATACCGGGAAGTCATATAAAAATACGGTTATAGAGACAGACACAGGTAAAGAACATGAGGAAATGGTTGTCTCACCTTTACCGCTGTCTTTAACTGCCTCTTTACCTGTATCTTCATATACTGATAAGACCATAAGTAAAGCCCCCTCACCCTCGCCCTCTCCCGCCGGAGGAGAGGAACCCACCCCTCTATCCCCTCCCAAGAGGGGACTTTTTTCCCTTTCCCCTCTCTTGAGGGGAGGGGATAAAGGGGAGGGTGATTTATCCGGCTTTACTAATGAACTCCTTGGTAAGTGCGCGGTTATTACTCCTGTAGGACCGGGCCATGCAAAGATGTATGAAGAATGCCTGACATCCATAGAAAATGCCTTTAAAAAAGATAAAGGCATCTTTTCCGAGGCGATACCGATTCGGGTTGATGATCCCGATGGAAAGCTTGGAAGATCAAAGGCGCGCAATATCGGCATAAAGCGGGCAATGGACCAGGGGGCTGAGTGGCTGTTTTTCCTCGATGCTGATGATCTGATGGCAGAAGATGCTTTTGAATATGTTTCGCCCTATCTGCCGGGATATGATGCAGTATGGGGGGGCATCTGGACCATTGAAGTAGGCGGACAGGAAGCGCAGGAAAGACCAGGGCAATTGCCGTTTTTGTATGACATGAAAGATGTTCTGTCTTCAGATCCGGCTGCTTCCCTGCAGATGG
>JAGVHR010000106.1 GCA_020056455.1 Thermodesulfovibrionales bacterium | reverse complement strand
AGTTGAATCTGAAATCAGTTTGGCAATATGCATGTGAGCATTTAATAACCACAGTGACCGGTTTCAGACTGAAATCAAACCTGCTTCTGCCTGCTCAAAATAGCGGCTAACTGCGGTTTTTAGGTTAAGTCTTATGTTGCAGACTATCTTAAAGAGGAGGTCTTTGAAGAAGGTCTTATCCGCAATATGCTGGCTTTTTCCCGTTTTTTCGACTCACTGGCCTATTGTCAGGGGGAGTTGATAAACTATTCCAACATAGCCCGTGACTGCGGTGTGGACGCCAAGACTGTTAGAGAATATTTCCACATAATGGAAGACACACTCATCGGCACGCTGATTTTTCCGTACAGCGGGCGTAAATCAAGAGACCTGATAACTCAGATGCCGAAATTTTATATGTTCGATGTTGGCGTCGGAGGCTACATTGCGGGCAGGATTATTCCTGATGAAAAGGGTGAACAGTTCGGCAGGGCTCTTGAACATTTCATTTATATGGAACTGAAGGCTTACAGCAGCTATTCCGGCAAGGATTTTGATATATGCTACTGGCGTACTAAATCCGGACTTGAGGTTGATTTTGTTCTGGGTAAGGGAGATGTTTGTATTGAGGTAAAAGGTACGGACTCTATAAAGCCCGGAGACCTGAAAGGGATTAAGGCATTTGTCGAAGATTACAGACCTGTAAAAGCGATAGTTGTCTGCAATGAAAAGGAGCCTCGTCTGAGTGAAGAGATTTATATTGCGCCATGGCGCAATTTTCTTGAAAAGCTATGGAATGGCGAGATCTTATAACTGTAAATGCTGTTTCTTCGTCATCCCTGCTCAAACATAAATTCCGACTGAATTATCACTCCTGAAAGAAAAACCCTCTAATCACTCCATCCGAAATATAGCGAAGCTCTCAAAGTTTTCAATTGCGTGCGTTTACGAAGCCCCATCAAATTACAGGTCCGCAAAAATCAATGAGCACGGTTTTCCTGTCCCATCGGAATAATGTTCATAAAAGAGATGATTTATGAACATTCCCCGCGTAAGCTCATTATGCCGACCTTAGAATTAGCTTATTATCAAGTTCAAGTTCGTAGGAGAGAATTGTCTTAATGTTCATTTTTTTAGAAGCGTGAAGAATTTCAATCCCGACTATTTTATCCTCAGATGTTGTGTCCAGGTTAACACCCTCGGAAATTTCAACGACACCATCAGGTTTTTGGTTCCCTAATTTTATATATACGGCGTCAACCTCATTATCATAATGCACTTTCATTTTGCCCTCCCTTTCTTCAATGGGTAATTCGTTATTACTGTAATGGTGGATCCTTCAACAGAAACGACAAGTTTTAAGGGATATTTCCAACCGGAAACTTCTTTTATGATTTCATGTTCGCCTTGAGGTAAATTCATATTTAGCAGAATAGTCTTTACTGTCGGCTCAGGGATTCCGTAAAGTTTTGTTCTCCTTCTGGCATGGCGTGAAAATATTATATTCATGACTTCCGCATACATTATAACCTTTTCCTGAAAATGTCGAGATTATTTCCCGCTCATTGTTTTGGGATATTAATAAGACCATAAGTAATCGGGATTTGTATGGAAAATCTCCCCTCGCCCCTCTTTGCCAAAGAGGGGAATTGTTCTTCCCTTTGGCAAAGGGAGGTTAGGAGGGATTTTTTAACTGTCCGGAAACTTATGAACTGATTAATACCAGCCTCGGTAATATCCAGCTCAGGCCGCATGCAAGATATATAATCGAGAGGGTGCTGGAGTTTGGAGATATGGATGCCCTTGAATGGCTGCAAAGAGTATATCCTACTCAGACGATCATTGATGTACTCAGCATGAGCAGATCAATAAGTGAGAAATCACGCAACTTTTGGGAAATATGGTTTGGAGTAGAACATGAATAGGGAATGTTTTACTAAAAAGGGCTGGGAGGTACCGGCCACTCTCAAGCGCATACTTCTGAAGCATAAGGCAGTATTAATAAGGATGTTCCCCCATTAAGACAAAGACTTTCAGCGTATAACTATTTGAAATCATTTGGGTTTTCTGCGGTCCGTCAATTTTTTCTTAGTGGACACTACGATTCCTTTGCTGGGAAGCGCCTCAGGCATGCGAACCCGTGCAGCGCCAATAAGTTTTTTGACAGAGGCTCGGGGTTCGGGGATCTGATTGCAGCTTTCTTTCCCGTTGAACGATACTTCCTGTGCGCATAAGGTGGAAAGCTCCTTAATGCCTTCCTCGACAGTTACATCTATGTCCTGCCATCTTACGGCAAGCTCCTGAATAATCCGGTAGGCCAGCATCACCACAAACACATGCCCTCTTGTTCTTGTGGCAAGACGAACATGAATGGGGCGAAGCTCCAAGTGCACTGTCTTGCTGCTTCTAAAGGCCGACTCCGCAAGACAGAGGTCCTTGTCGCGGCTATCGATTATCTCTTTGGTTGCAGTCTCAGAAGCAAGATCGCTTTTTAGAACATAACAGCCGTCGAGTTCTGCTTCTTTTTTGAGGGCTTCGTCATCAAGATGTCACCACCGATTGAGTCCCAAAAGCTTTCCTCTTCGCGCAATTGTGAGCGCCTTCTTTCCGGCTCCCTGGAATATCCTGCCATCTCGTGCCTCCTTTCCTTCATACATATAGATTTTCAGTGCGTCTTCGTCAAGGTCGCAAAGAAAGTTATAAAAGAATAGCTTGGAACTTAGCGTCCGAAATGAATCTGTTGTTCTTGCATGCTACCGCTGGTTGGCGCTATTATAGTGTTGCGTGCCACTAATCGCGCCATTATATTGGCACGATATGGAGGAATGATGCCAAAAGTCAATGAAAAGATAAGGGAAGAGCAAGATGCCGTTCTCAGGATTATTGAGAGATCTCCTGATGGAATAGGCATTCAGGAGATGCTTCAGGTCAAGGACTTGAAGCTTAGTAAGAGGACCTTGCAACGGCGTCTCTCTGAACTTGTCCAGATGGGACGGTTAAGAAAAGAGGGCGAAGGCCGTGCGCTCAAATATATAAGCCAGGCCAAGGACAGGTTTCAAGAGAGGATTACAATCCCTGTCTCCAAAGAAGGAGAAGAGATCAGAAAATATGTGAACCTCCCTCTTCAAAGCCGTATGCCTGTTGGTTACAACGCAGAGTTCCTTGAGGAGTATATTCCCAATTCGACAGAATACCTACCAAAGTCGCTGTGTGAGCAGCTTCACAGGATAGGGACGTCATCCAACGGGCAGCGGCCAGCCGGTACATTCGCCAGAGATATCCTCAACAGGCTGCTGATAGACCTATCCTGGGCGTCGTCCAGGCTTGAGGGGAATACTTATGACCGGCTTGACACGAAACGTCTGATCGAATTCGGACAGGCAGCGGTCGGCAAAGACGCTATCGAGACGCAGATGATACTCAACCATAAGGCAGCCATCGAGTTACTGGTTAAGGAGGCTGAAAATATCGGGTTTAACAGCTATACTCTGCTCAACCTGCACGCATTGCTCTCCGATGGGCTTTTGCCTAATCCCGAAGACAGCGGAAGAATCCGACAGCGCGCCGTAGATATCGCCGGGACCGTATACGTGCCCGTATCCATTCCACAGAAGACAGAGGACTACTTCGGAATGCTGCTTGAGAAGGCCAGTGCCATACGGGACCCTTTTGAGCAGTCCTTCTTTGTGATGGTGCATATTCCGTATCTCCAGCCCTTTATTGATGTCAATAAGAGGGTATCGAGGCTCGCGGCGAACATACCTTTCATAAAAGGGAATCTCTCTCCATTGTCCTTTATCGATTTGCCTGAAAGAGTATATATTGAAGGTATGCTCGGGGTGTATGAAATGAACCGGAGCGAGCTTCTGCGGGATGTATTCGTGTGGTCATACGAGCGTTCGTGTCAGAATTATGTTGCCGTCAAGCAAGGCCTTGTCCCTCCGGACCCATTCCGTATGCGCTACCGCCAGGAACTTTCCGAAACCGTTCGCGTCATTGTTAAGCGCGGGAGAAAGATTACGCCGGATACGGTAAAGGCGGCGGCCCCATCTTCTATTGCTGGAGAGGACATCGACCGGTTTGTCGATCTCGCAATGAAAGAACTCAGCATGCTTCACGAGGGCAATATCGCTCGATTCGCGATTCGTCTTTCTGAGTTTTCGGCGTGGCAAAGAAAAATCAAATGACGAAAACCGGCTTTTTACAGTCATAACGACGAGCGAGAGTTTGATAGATCCCACAGGATGACAAATTTTTGTCGGGTCTATGATATAGCGCTCGGAAACCAAAGAATAATAAAAATACTGAAGAGGCTGTTGCACAAACCCCAAGTCCGTAGAGACCTCTACTCTTGATGTGGAATCTGTTATTTCGACAATCCGATCAAAATAAATGGTATAGTAATGACTAAATTAATTAAGTCAGAAGCTGATTCAGACGGAAGGAGACGCTGGATGTTCAAATCATGGTTTTCCGGTATTGTTGCGGTGTTATTTGCAGTCCTTGTTTTATCATCAGCCCCTGTTTGGGCTGCAGACAGTGGAGACATTATTGTAGAGCTCTCTGCGAAGAAGGTCGTCAAGGGACCTGACAACAAAGAAAAGTATGAATCGGCTGAAAAGTCGGTTCCCGGCGACATAATCGAATATAGGGTCGTATACAGGAATAACGGTAAAAACCCTGTGAAGGACCTTGCGGGTACGCTACCTGTACCTCAGGGCATGGAATATATACCATCCACTGCAACGCCTGATAAGGTCTCTGCCAGTCTTGACGGCAAGGCCTTCGGTACTGTCCCGCTTAAGAGAAAGGTCAGGACCGTAAACGGAAAAGAGGAGACAAGGGACATCCCTTACAGTGAATACAGGTTCCTGCGCTGGGACCTGAGCAGCCTGGAAGCCGGCAGGGAGTCTGTTACCGTTGCGCGCGTCCGGGTCATTGCAACGACCGAGCATATCAGGGCACAGGACGTCAAGATCATAAAGAAATAAGCCAGGAAAGAAAGACAGAATAAATTAAATTATGGAGGTTGGTCTATGAAGCAGAACTTTTTCTCACGCAGGCGCAGTCTTATCTTCTTAAGCGCGGTCATCGGGATATTCATGATCGCGGCATTAATGTCTTTTTCGAACGCACCTGATGCAGGCGCGGCAGCGCCTCTTGCCGGGACAGTGATCGGCAACCAGGCCTCGGCCACATACACTGATGCGTCCCTGATCAACAGGACTGCTACTTCCAATACTGTTATCACGACCGTCCAGCAGGTCGCAAGCTTTACGCTGACCGCAAACCAGTCCAAGATAGTCGCGCCCGGCGGGACCGTCTACTATCCTCATACCCTGACCAACACGGGCAACGGCTCTGATTCTTTCAATCTGACTGCCGTTGATGCCAACACCGGCGCCATCAATCTGACGGTTTATATATATGCAGATGCTGACGGCAACGGCGTGCCTGACAACTCGACCGCAATATCGAGCACAGGCTCGATCGCCTCAGGAACATCCTTCAAATTTATTGTCGCAGCTGTTGTCCCCGGAACGGCAACTAACGGCCAGACAGAGACCGTCACAGTAACAGGAACGAGTGTATTTGACAATGGAGTTACGCAGACCAACACCGATACAGTGACGGTAACAGGCAATGCAGTTATAAATGTCACAAAATCCCTTTCCGTGATCTCCGGACCTTCCCCAAGCACCAGCAATATAACGGTCACGCTCACATATACGAACACCGGAAATTCGACCGCTACTGCTGTGACCATCACAGATACTATAGGCACCGGTTCTACTGCGGGCATGGCCTATGTCCTTAACAGCGGCACCTGGAGCGGCGGCGCTACTGTAACTGATGCTGCCGGCGGAGACTCTGCTGGTCTTGAATATGACTGGAACATAACTGCCCCCAACAGGGTGACTGCTGTTGTATCGTCAATTGCTCCTGCGACTTCAGGAACAATTACCTTGCAGGTCTCCATTAATTCCGGCCTTGCTCCCGGGACCTCGACTACGAGCAACAAGGCCTCATATTCTTATAATGACGGAAGCGGGGATGTAGGTCCCTACGACTCCAATACCGCTGTCTATACTGTTGTACAGACAGGGGGGACCGTTGCGAACGGTTCCGGCGCTTCGAGCGTTGACGGCACTGGTGAGCCTGTCACTGTGGCTTCAGCTGCCCAGGGTTCGACCGTACTGTTCACGAACTATATATGGAACACAGGAAACGGGACAGACTCGTTCGATATAACCATCAGCGGCTCTTCCTTCCCCGCAGGCACCACGTTCCAGCTCTATCAGGCTGACGGAGTGACGCCGCTTACTGACTCCAACGGCAACGGCATCTCCGACACCGGCCCTGTTGCCCCTGGTGCATATTATGCCGTGATACTCAATGCAACCCTTCCTGCAAATGCGACAGGGGGTCCATTTAGCGTGACCAAGACATCAGCATCCTTCTTTGACAGTAGCAAGACGAATACGGTCACGGACACTCTGACCTCAATTTCATCGAGCACTGTGGACATGACCAACAATACTGCGCGTACCGACAGTACTCCTGCCGGCACCGCTAATGCCGGCAATGCAGCTACGACCGGCTGGGGCGCAGGACCTGAAGTGTCGCCAGTTACCACAAATACTGTCAACCCCGGAGGCACGACTACCTTTGTACTGGTCATCAACAATACCAGTTCTGTTGCCGACTCATACGATCTGCTTGCTGACCAGGACACGACCTTTGGCGCAGCAAATGATCTTCTGTCCGGCTGGTCTGCGGTCTTTAAGAGGGACAACAGCGGCGCTGCCCGCGACTGTTCCGTAACGGGTGCTACTGTATCGAACACCGGGGTGATAAATGCCGGGGCCAACAGGGTGCTCTGCGCTATCATAACTCTCCCTGCGGCACAGGCTGCCGGCGATCAGGAGCTCTATTTCAGGGCGCGTTCCTCAACAACTGGAGCAGTTGACTCAAAACATGACAGGGTCACAGTTAATGCGGTAAGGTCTGTCGTGGCAAGTCCCAGCAACAGTGGACAGATATACCCGGGAGGGACCGTTGTTTACACACATCTGCTTTCGAACACAGGAAATGTTGTCGAGGGCGACGGCACAGGAAGCACGATAACCCTCTCAAGGACCGATTCTCTTGCAGGTGCAGGATGGAGCTCGGTCATCTATTTTGACCTCAACAATAACGGCGCACTTGATGCGACCGATCCTACTGTAGCCGGCACGGTTCATACACTTGGCGGGACCCTTGCAGACGGCCTCGGCATCGGGGAGTCCGCAAGGTTCTTCATGAAGGTCTTTGCGCCTGCAGGTGCTGCCATAGGCGATATCGATACGACCACGCTTACGGCAACCACTGCCAACGGCACTTATACATCCACTGTTCCTGCTGTATCTTCAGCACAGGACACTTCCCAGGTCATTGCCGGCCAGGTAAGAATGGAGAAGACCCAGGCCCTTGATGTTGCCTGTGACGGCACTCCTGATGCTGCTTTCAGTTCTGCAACCATCAGCGCAGCGCCCGGAGTATGCATACGCTATCAGATCGTTGCAACTAACGACGGGACCGCGGCCATCGCATCCCTTGTTGCGTCTGATTCGACCCCCGCAAATACGACCTATGATGACGGGAGCAGGAACAGCGCTCAGGGAGCCTGCGGTACAGGTGCTGCAGATGCTCCTGCAGCAACAACGCAGGGGACCATAACGGCCCCTGCCTGCAACAGCACTGGGACGGTGCAGGCGACTGTCGGGACCCTTAACCCGAGCCAGTCGGTGACGATCACATTCGGGGTAATGATCAACTACTAAGGATCAGGCGGGGAGGGTTTATGCCCTCCCCGGTCCGAACCCTGGATGACAAGATTTTCTGCACTTATAACTGCGGGACCGTCAGACCGCATTAGATCATTTGGTGAGAGGGCATCCCTGCCTTTGTCATGGAGGGTTCTCTTGCGCAATTCACTGGCAGTGCTGTTTGTTTTCCTGCAGATGAGCATCTTCATCATGGCTGCAGGTACAGCCTATTCTGCCGTTGCGCCAGGGACCCGGATCATTAACATTGCCGAATCGACTGCGAAGGACCCTGTTTCCGGAAATATCATCTCTCTCCCTCCTTCAAACGAGGTCCTGGCCGAGGTCCAGGCAATAACCCTTCGCCTCTCCAAGAAGACATCGAATACCTCTCCCAATAAAGGTGAGACGGTCGATTTTACCTTAACGCTCAGAAATATCAGCAACGCTCAGGCCATAGGAGTACCTGTGATAGTTGACGGAGTGTCTCAGAGGCTTGTGATCGTCAGGGATGCCATACCTGCCAACACATCTTTTGCCGGATTCAGGAGCGGCCCCCAGCAGTTCTCTCTCTATCACAGGATCGGGGATCCTGTTGACAATTACAGTCTCACACTTCCTGCCGACCCCGAACTGGTCGATGCTGTTGCCTTTGGCTTTTCGAGCTACAGCGCCAATCAGGCAATGGACCTGACCTTCAGTGTTCGCATACATGACAATGCCGAGGGCTCCATAATCAACAAGGCTGCAGTGTCATTCAATGACGGGACAGCGGACGTAACAGCGCGCTCCAATGTCGTGATCCTTATAGTGCATGACGCCCCGAGTCCGACACCCGAGATACACTTCTACACAAATTTCCAGTTCGGCGCTTTTGCACTGGTGACACGGATCAGCGATCCGCTGTATGTTATGGCTGATGCGGCAGCCTGTAATACGAAGCCTGTCATTGCAGAAGAAAAGAAGATAACGATCAGGTCACTGCTTACAGGTGACAGCGAGACGTACATAGGCACAGAGACGGGTCCCAATACCGGATATTTCAGGATACTTACGGCAGCCCCTGCGCGGCTTGATCTGCAGTGGGTCCCGACCAGGGACGCATCTCTCAATCCTGTTTTGAAGGGCAACGGGATAATAGAGACCCTGAAGAATGATACGCTGACAGCGGTCCTTCATGGCTGCGGCACCGCGACCGTCACCACAGAGATACTTATCGACCCCTACGGAGTCCTTTTCGACAGCAAGACCAATAATGCCGTTGCAGGAGCAGATGTGACCCTTATCGATGTGACCGGGCAGGGCAACGGCGGCAAGCCCAACCAGCCTGCGCATGTATTTCTTCCTGACGGCATCACTTCCGCGCCCTCGACGGTCACCACTGCCTCGGACGGACAGTTCCAGTTCCCCCTTGTCAGGGAGAGCACATACCGGCTCGCGATCAAGGCCCCGAACGGATACTCATTCCCGTCACTTGTGCCGGCCGGATTGCAGCCGCGGGAACGCACGATTGACCTTGCCGGCTCCTATGGAAAGCCCTTCGCGGTCAACGCATCTACCGGCACGATCAGGATAGATGTCCCTCTCGACCCTGCGCCTGCATCCGGTCTCTTCATCGAGAAGAAGGCCTCGCGTTCGGTCGCAGAGATAGGCGACTTTGTAGACTATTCGATCATTATCAGGAATAATTCAGGCAAGCCGATACCGGACGTAAGGCTCAGGGACAGACTTCCTGCGGGTTTTGCATACCAGAAAGGCACGGCAAGACTTGACAGGAAGGCCATCGCTGACCCCTTCGGAGGCTCGGGACCGAACCTTGAGTTCTCTCTTGGCGATCTTGCTCCTGATAAGATGAAGGAACTGGCCTACCGGGTCCTGATAGGCCCGGGCAGCATGGAGGGGGACGGGATCAACAGTGTTTATGCAGCTGCCTCTGACGGAACGGCCTCCAATTCCTCAATGTGGCGTGTCCTTGTGCAGGGAGGCGTGTTCAGCGACAGGGGGTACATATTCGGCAAGGTCTTTGTGGATTGCAATAAGAACGGCATACAGGATGCCGTGGAGCAGGGTATTCCCGGTGTCAGGCTTTATCTCGAGGACGGAACATTCTCGGTGACCGACGGAGACGGAAAGTACAGCATTTACGGGATCAGTGCCCGCACCCATGTCATAAAGGTGGACCCTGTGAGCCTTCCTATCGGATCTGTACTGATGCCGATATCCAACAGGCATGCAGGCGCAGGCGGCAGCAGGTTCGTTGACCTCAGGAGGGGTGAGATGCACAAGGCTGACTTTGCAGAAGGCATATGCAGCGAGGATGTCCTTCAGCAGGTCAGGTCGAGAAGAGATGAGGCCGATGCACTTGTTGCCGAGACGCAGAAAACTGTCATGGAGAAGCTTTCGCTCTCAGCTGATACACGTACAGGCTCAGACCTGAAGTCCCAGCCTGCCAGCGGAATTCTTGGACAGGGAACGCAGTCTGCCCGCTATGAGCCCCTTGTCCCAAATGTCCAGAACAGCGGATTCGTACTCGATGTACTGCCTGCAGACCAGCTTACTGCCCTGCCGTTCTTCGATTTTGAGAACAGGCTTCCAAATATGGACGCCACCCCGGCCTTTGTTGATATAAAGGACGGAGACCTTCTTCCCTATCGTCAGGCGAATGTCGTGATCAAGGGGCCTGGAGGTGCGAGGTTCGAACTGTATGTGAACGGAACAATTGTGCCTGAACATTCCGTCGGGAAGAAGGCCCGTGTAGAGTCAACCGCTGTTGAGGCATGGGAATATGTGGGAGTTAATCTCGATGCAGGGATGAACGAACTGAAGTTCGTTGTTGCGGACCAGTTCGGAAATGCACGCGGATCAGTATCAGTCAGGGTCACTGCTCCGGGCAATCTCGCAAAAATAAGGATAGCAGTACCTAACCGCGATGTCCCTGCCAATGGCACTGCCGGCGTTAAGATAGCGGTCACGCTCACAGACGACAAGGGCAATCCTGTCACTGTCCGGACCCCCGTGACCATGGAGGCCGGCGCAGGACAGTGGAGGTCCAGAGACATCAATGAGACCGAGCCGGGTCTTCAGTCGTTCATTGAGGGCGGTTCTGCAGAATTCATACTGACGGCACCGGCTGAGCCCGGAGAGACGCTTATACGCGCAACGTCAGGATCTGTAAGATCTGAAGCCGTATTCTACTTCGCACCCGACCTGAGACCGCTGGTAGCTGCGGGTGTGGTCGAGGGTGTCATCAATTTCAGGAAGCTCGACCCGAATGCCATTGTCCCTTCACGTCATGATGACGGATTCGAAGAGGAGCTTCAGTCGCTCTCCTTCAGTTCCGATAACGGAAGGACTGAAGGCGCCGGAAGGGCTTCGTTCTTCATCAAGGGCAAGATAAGGGGCGATTATCTGCTGACCCTCGCTTATGATTCTGACAAGGACACAAAGGAGCGGCTTTTCAGGGACATCCAGCCTGATGAGTTCTATCCTGTCTATGGCGATTCCTCAGTGCGCGGGTTCGATGCCCAGTCGACCAACAGGCTCTATGTGCGCATCGACAAGAACCGTTCATATCTGCTGTACGGAGATTTCACGACACAGTCGGCCTTCGAGACCACAAAGCTTGGGGCCTATCAGAGGAGCCTTACCGGCCTGAAGGGACATTATGAGGACAAGACGTTCAACCTGACAGCATACGCCTCGCGCGACAATGCGAGGCAGGTGATAGACGAGATACCCGGACGCGGCATCTCAGGACCTTATTATCTGAAGAATGCTAATATCATCCAGAACAGCGAGAAGGTCGAGATAATAGTCAGGGACAGGAACCAGCCTTCCATTATCATCAGGACGACCCCCCAGGCAAGGTTCACCGACTATGAGATCGATCACTTCACCGGACAGCTGCTCTTCAGGGCGCCTGTCCCGAGCCTTGATGAGGACCTTAATCCTGTCTACATCAGGGTCGTGTATGAGGTGGAGCAGGGCGGTGAAGAGTTCTGGACAGCAGGCGCCGAGGCAAGGGGCAGGATCACTGACAGGGTTGAGGTCGGCGGAACATTTGCAAAGGACGAGAACCCGCAGGACAAGCTGCAGATGGAGAGCGCAAATATCTCGGTAAAACTTGCAGAGAAGACCTTCCTCATCGGCGAATGGGCACAGATAAGAAAAGAGAGCACCGGAAGCGGAGACGGCGCAAGGGTGGAGCTGAGACATACGTCCGATGATTTTGAGGCTATCGTGCAGGCTTCGAGGACCGACCCTGAATTCGACAATCCCTCTTCCGGTATCGGCAAAGGCAGGTTCGATTCCAATATCAAGTTCGGATACAGGGTAACACCAAAGGCGATCGTGAGGCTTGAAGGCATAAGAAGCGAAGACCTCACAACGGATGCAAAGAGGGAAGGCGTCATGCTTAACCTGGAATATTCGGTTTCGCCGACCGTCAGAGCAGAGGTCGGAATGAGATACAGCCGTGAGAACCCTGTCCCTGCTGACGGTACGACCGTTGGGGTAGATCCGTATGACTTTACGAGTCTGAGGATGAAGCTCGCTTCACAGGTTCCGTATGTCCCCCAGATGGGCATTTATGGAGAGTATGAACAGGCGGTGGACGATCCGGAAAGAAAGCTTGCTGCAATAGGCGGAGAGTACAAGATCACTGACCTTGGCAGGATATATGCGCGCCATGAGTTCATATCGAGCATAGGCGGAGAGTTCACTCTTAATGAGCAGGACAGGAGGAACGTCACCCTTGTGGGCCTGGATACCAGATATATGAAGGACGGCACTATGTTCAGCGAGTACCGTGTGAAGGACGGGATCTCCGGAAGGGATGCGGAGGCTGCAATAGGTCTGAGGAACAACTGGGACATATCCAAAGGTTTCAGGATAAACACGAGTATCGAACGAATACAGGCAGTGAAGGGTTCGACAAGCGGGACTTCTACTGCAGTGGCAGCGGGTATGGAATATTTTGCTAACCCGCGCTGGAAGGGGACCGGCAGGATAGAGTTCAGGACATCCCCTGAGACCGACAGCATCCTCAGTACTCTCGGGCTTGCATATAAGGTGAATAAGAATATTACGTTTCTCGGCAGGAACATATACAGTCTCATAGACAATAAGGGCGGCGTGGGTGACAGGGCTGAAGGGCGGCTTCAGCTTGGGATGGCGTACAGGCCGGCCGTGACAAATGTCTGGAATGCACTTGCAAAATATGAGTTCAGGTTCGAGAAGGACAGCACTGTCTCATCTCTCTCGATAAGGAGAAAGGTGAGCATCCTCTCTATGCATCTGAACTATCAGGCAGGCAGGCGACTGATAATGAGCGGCAGGTATGCAGGAAAGCTTGTATTCGAGAGGAGCAACGGCATAGCAAGCACCTCAAACGCACACCTCCTGAGCATAAGGTCAATGTATGATATCACCGATCAATGGGACGCGGGCATAATAACAAGCGCACTCTTCCGCGACATGTTCAGGTCTGCCCAGTATGGACTTGGGGCTGAGGTCGGATATCTGGCAGCAAAGAATATCAGGGTATCCGTGGGATATAATGTCTTAGGTTTCGAGGACAAGGACCTGACATCAGAAGAATACACCAACCCTGGCATGTTCATGAGACTGAGGTACAAATTCGATGAAGAGCTAATCAGTATGATAGGCGGTCCTGTCGGAATAACTGCTCAGGATACTAAATGATATACGCACTGCTGACATTCAGTGAGACGAAGAGGGCAGAGCAGAACTTATGATTCGGAGGTCCCTGCTGAAATCGATCCTGATCTGCCTGTTTCTGCTTATGGCTGCATCTTCTCCTGTCTTTGGTTTGACCACAAGTGCAATACAGGACCTTAGCTGTGCAGGCACCCGTACAGGAAATATGACCTGCACTGCCGGTGAGTTTACAATACAGCCTGTCTTCAGTGCAGCACCCGGAACAGATCCTTTTTGTGTCCTGGGCCAGACTTTCAGTTTTCTTGTTGAACTTGGCCTGTCAGGCACAAATGCTGACCGTCAGGATATAGGCTTTTTCGTTGGACAGACAGGCAATGATCCCCGTATCGATGATGCAGCCAAACTCTGTTCAGTTGCTACATTTCCTGCCTCTCCGCTTCCGTGGAAGGATAATGATGCGGATACCTGCGGTGATTATGCTGCCAATGGAAACTTTACTACAGTAGTCGATTCAATCAAGGTTGTATGCTCCGGGGACAGTAGCGGGGCCCTGCAGGTGCCTTATGTTGTTACATATTGGCAGAACAATGGCAATGTTTGCACCGGGCCTGCCACTGTTACAAATGGTGCTCCGTCGAAGTGCAATGCGGGAACTGCGCCTGTCTCGGGCATTGTTTCTGTGTATGCAGGCGCTTATGTAGATGTAACCAAACAGACACTGCCGGATGGAGACAGCCAATCTTTCAGTTTTACCGCTACAGGACCAGCAGGATCGAGAGTTGTTGCCCTGATCAACGGTACGTATACTCCTGCAAACAGTGCTACGGCCACGAACACGGTAACTGTTTCGCTTTCTGATAACCAGACTGCACGGTTTTTTATCAATGCCCTCACAACAGATCAGACCCTTACAGTCACCGAGGCCGCCACCACCGGATGGCAGAGCACGGCATCCATCAGCTGCTCTCCGGTAACAGGTTCACCAGCCCTGACCACAAACAACGCTTCCCGTTCAATGAGTGCAACCCTGAACACAACAAGTTCAGCTGCTGCCTGTACCATAACCAATACAAGGCAGCCGAAGGTTACAATTACCAAGGTATCAATCGGCAGTACAGGTACATTTAATTTTATCGGCACCAATGGAATTGCAAACCATGATATTACGACTGTAACCCCAGGCTCAGGTGCTGCAGGAGCAACACAGACACTTACAAATGCAGATACTGCAACCGATATTTCAGAGAGTGTGCCACCAGCTGGTTTTGGTCTGTCAGACATCAGCTGCAGCGGCCTGGGGACTGGTGGTACCGCTACCAATGATCTGGCTAACAGGAAAGTGGCGCTGAATGCTGCTGCAACAGCACCGGGCACAAATATAGCATGCACATTTACGAATGACAGACAGCGCACATTTACTGTGACCAAGAGCCTTTCCCCAATAACAGACAGCGGACAGTTTGTAATGAATGCCAATGGCACAAACGGAGCTGCTGCAGGCAATGGTGCAACAGCGGTCACTTTGGTCGGAGTTGGTGCGACGGCCACATTCAGTGAAGCAGGTTCCGACGGTACAAACCTCTCAAATTATTCGACTTCGTTCAGCTGTAATACCACTCCGGCAGCTGCCGGCAATGCTGCATCAGGCAGCCTGACTATGCCCGATGCGGACGTGACCTGCACAGTTACGAACACGAGAAAGAGCGCAACGCTGACCATAAGAAAGACGTGGTTCAACGGGATAAACGGGGACACGGCAACAGTAAGCAGCAGCGGTTTCACGAACAACGCAAGCTCCGGGGCCTCAGTAAGCAGCGGCGACAACACAACAACCGGGCCATCAGTGACAGTATACGCAGGAGAGAGCGGGACGATCAGCGAGAGCTTCATCGTGGGCAGTGCAGCGAACTACACGGCCACGCTGAGCTGCAGCGGCAACACAACACCTCTGAGCGGCAACGCACTGACGATAGATCCTGCAGACACGGCGATAGTCTGTACCGAGACGAACACGCTTGTATCAGGAGTTGCTATATCAGGATTTGTCTATAATGATTTAAACCACAGCAATGGGAAGGATGGTGCAGAATCTGGTACAGGGCAGACTTTATATGCAAAGATTACACTCAGATCCGGTTCAACTTGCAATGGCCCGGCAACTGTAGCTGCATCTGTTGACGGTTCAACTGGAATATATTCTATCCCCAACATTACTGCCGGCGATTACTGTCTGATAATTGACACGAACAATACCC
The DNA here is from genome assembly GCA_020056455.1 of Thermodesulfovibrionales bacterium. GTDB lineage: Bacteria > Nitrospirota > Thermodesulfovibrionia > Thermodesulfovibrionales > UBA6898 > UBA6898. The sequence continues at coordinate 1,500 of JAGVHR010000106.1, read as the reverse complement.
TTGCCGATATATCACCTTCATATCCTTCAGGCTGGACAGGTACTGAGATGCCGGGTGGAATCCGCTATGTCAGTGTTGGAAATAATGCCTTGATTCTGCAGGATTTTGGCCTGTTCAGCGGCAGCACGCTGACCGGGACAGTCTTCAGGGACAATGGCTCAGGAGGAGGTACTGCGAATGACGGAATTCTCAATGGCACGGAGGCAGGAATTTCGAACGTATCGGTGCGTTTATCTGATACAACAGAGAGTGTGATATATGACAGCAAAATGACTGATGGCAATGGAATGTTTGTGCTGTATATTCCAGGCTCCCTGCTCACCGGAACTGCCCTGAAGATCATGGAGACAACTCCGGGAGGTTATGTTTCAACAGGTGCAGCAACCGGGAATACCGGTGGAACCTATAGTCGCACCACTGATATTATCAGTTTTGTTCTGACATCCGGCATTACATACAGCAGCTTGGGATTTGGAGATGTTCCGGTTAACCAGTTCCTGACCGACGGGTCACAGACTGCTCTGCCGGATACAACCCTCTACTATCCGCATATCTTTGTTGCCGGAAGTGCCGGCACAGCCAGCTTCAGCACAACCTCGGTCAGCACACCTGATATCCCGGGATGGTCAGAGATTCTCTATTCTGATCCCAACTGCAACGGGACATTTGATGCAGGGGAACCTCAGATAACCTCTTCGGTCACTGCTGCATCCGGCCAGCAGATATGCATACTTCTCAAGGAGTTTGTTCCGGCAAACGCTCCTGTCAATGCACAGAACCAGTCAACGGTTACTGCGGCATTTTCGTATATGAATGCATTACCTGTGTTGAATGCTGTAGCGTCAAGGACCGACATTACGACTGTAGGGCAGGCATCGTCAGCGGGACTTAATATCGTGAAATCTGTAGATAATGCATCTGTGCTTCCGGGCCAGAACCTTACATATACCATTACCTACACAAATCAGAGTGCAGGTCTGCTTTCAAGCATTGTGATCAGTGATTCTGCTCCAGCCTATACAACATATGTGAGCGGAACATGCGGGGCGCCTCTGCCTGCAAACATAACTTTATGCACTGTTTCCCAACAGCCTGCCCCGGGAGGCACCGGGACGGTCCAATGGACCCTCACAGGAACTCTTGTCTCGGGAGCGACGGGTTCGGTCTCTTATACTGTGCAGGTCCAGAACTGACGGCTGATTTATTCTTTGCACAGCAGATGAGAAGATTTAATAGGAAATCAGCAGCTCGATCACCATTAGTATTTCCACCGGTTGCCCCGGTATGACTTCTGAGGACGGGCGTATTCTGGCCGTGGAGTACAAAAATAGCAGGGACTACGATTTAAATCAGACAGAGATTAGATCTAAGTTTAGCCCCAGGTATATGCCCTTCACCGTTGGCTGCATATTGACAAGTCGCGTCCGGGAAAAGTAAGGTAAAACATGATAGCGATTGTTGATTACGGTATGGGGAACCTTCGCAGCGTTGAAAAGGGGT
>JAGVHR010000125.1 GCA_020056455.1 Thermodesulfovibrionales bacterium | reverse complement strand
TTCTGCATATACAAGTATTGTCCTGCCTTCAAGAGGACTACCGTCCCATTTGGGCTTTGGAAGCGGATCGACCCCTGTAGCTTTCAGCCGCCATTCATACTCTTCCCAGCCCTTTACTAAATCCCCTGCGCAGAGATAAATCATACCTAACCCCTCATGAGCATCAGCATATGAAGAGTTCAGCTTCAGCGCCTTTCGGGCATTTACAATAGCCTCATCCAGCATCCCTTTATCTTTGAGCGCTCCTGCAAGATTACTATAGGCCTCTGCAGAATTCGGGTATAGCGAAAGGTAATGTTTGAAATTCTCAATAGCCTCATCCACTATTCCAGCGGAAACCAGCGCGCACCCCAGATTATTATAGGCTTCGACATACTCAGGACACAGCGTCAATCCCTTTCTGTAGCTTTCTATGGCGTCATCTATCTCCCCCAGGCGCGAAAGCACATTGCCGAAATTGATGAGGGCATCCACATAATCAGGCGCCAGCTCCAGAGCCTTCCTGAAAGCCTTGACAGCCATGTCCAATGATCCCTTATCGGTCAGGGCAAGGCCAAGATTATTGTATCCTTCAGGGTCATCAGGAGCGAATGCTACAGCGAATTTAAAATTCTCCACAGCCGGATCTATCAAGCCTTTTTCAGCATACGCGATGCCGAGGTTGTTATATGCCCCGGCATAATCTTTTTTCAGTTCTATGGCTTTTTTATAATTTTCAATCGCCTCATCAAGCAGTCCCCTCTCCGCGAGTGAGCGACCAAGATTGTTATATGTCAATGCATTATCAGGTCTCATCAAAACCTCATCTGGATATTATGATTTTATTAAGTCTAACAGATTTATTCAGGCCGGTTCCATTTTGATATTTTGCAGTCCCGCCAGGTCACAGTCGCTGTTATGGTATAATAAAGCGCATAAATAGGCCGAAAAGATTAGGACATGGCAAAAAAAAATACACTCTTAATGAAGGGCAACGAAGCGCTTGCTGAAGCAGCAATACAGGCCGGTTGCAGGTTTTATGCCGGCTATCCCGTAACGCCCCAGAACGAGATACCTGAGTATCTCTCAAGGAGGATGCCTGAGATGAACGGCATCTTCATTCAGGCAGAGTCCGAAATCGCAGCGATTAATATGGTCTATGGCGCGGCTGCTGCCGGGGCTCGTGCAATGACCTCATCCAGCAGTCTCGGTATCAGCCTTAAACAGGAGGCGATATCCTTTCTTGCCGGAGCGGAACTCCCTGCGGTTATTGTGAACATTCAAAGAGGAGGCCCTGGCCTCGGCAATATCACGGCAAGTCAGGCTGACTATTTTCAGGCAGTAAAGGGCGGAGGTCATGGGGATTATCACTGCATGGTTTTTTCGCCGTTTAATCTCCAGGAGATGTGGGACCTCACTCAGCGGGCCTTTGACAAGGCTGATCAGTACCGTACACCTGTCATGATACTCGGCGACGGTGTTGTGGGCCAGATGATGGAGCCTTTTTATCCGACACAGTACAAAGCCCCGAAGCTCCCCAAAAAGGACTGGATCGTTGACGGCGCAAAGGGAAGAGCGCCGCGTGTTATCCGGTCTCTCTGCATGGGACAGGGCGAACTTGAGCAGAGAAACCTGACCCTGCAGAAAAAATACGGCTTAATGAAGAAAAAAGAGGTCCTATTCAATGAATATGATACAAGTGATGCAAAGCTTATTGTTGTTGCCTTCGGCATAGCCGCGCGCATTGCCCTTTCCGCAGTCAGGGAACTGAGACAGGAAGGTATCAGGATCGGCCTCTTCAGACCGGTCACCCTTTTTCCGTTTCCGGAAAAGGAGCTTGCTGAGCTTGCCGGAGAAGGGCGACGTTTTATGGTGGCTGAGATGAATGCAGGACAGATGGTTGAGGATGTGAGACTTGCTGTCAACGGAAAATCAGAGGTGCTCTTTTACGGTCGTCCCGGCGGCGTTGTTTTTTCGCCTGAAGAGCTTTACAGAAAGATCAGAGCGGTGTATGACAAAAAGGGTTCGGAAAGAGACCCCGGATTCCCGGGGTAACAAGGGTAAATAGCATACTTATTTTGAGGATACCATTCCACAACTTTATGGAAATATAACAGGACTGAAAGGCAGCCTGATTCATGCGCTCGAAAAGATCTACCGGAGGCGCATGCATGGCGAACTCCTTTCAAACGAGCTTGCCGGATACGTTGCCGGAATATCCGCGGAACTCAACAGGCAAATCGGCGTTCTCGTAACAAGAAAAGGGGCCGTAAGCCATGTGATTATTGGTGACGCAAAGGGCATATTCCTGCCTAATCTTGCCGATTTTCCGCTTGGTCGAAAGCCCTTGCGCGGCCTGCGGTTTATCCATACTCATCTGAAAAACGAACCGCTCAACCAGGACGACCTTACAGATCTTGCGCTGCTCAGATTCGATGTGATTGCGGCAATCGGCCTGATTGACGGTCAACCTGAAAACCTCTACATAGCCCATCTTGATCCAAAAGAGGGGCCGGCGCCATATACTGTCCTGCCTCCCGAACATATTCATTCCCGGGAATTCGACTTTAACGCCTTTGTGCGCTCTTTTGAAGAAGAGGCTGAAAAAGCCCGAGTGCTTGAAGTAGGCGCCGCTGCCGGGAAGCGGG
>JAGVHR010000238.1 GCA_020056455.1 Thermodesulfovibrionales bacterium | reverse complement strand
GCTCCAATAAATCTCTACCTCTCGCCTTCCTCGCCATAGCCACACCTCCTCAGGGATATGCGGCTATTATATCATTAATGAATTAGAAATGGAATTACCTGCAATTCTATTTATGCCGCATTTCCTGCCGCAGAGACGACATCTGCGTAATGCCCTTGCGGCAAGTTCTATTTTCAGATCAAGCAAGGAAGCTTTACCTTTTCCATGAGACACAGCTTGTGGTGATAGTGAAATATTCTCGTGCAAATCCCAAAGCTCTCCGGTTTTAATATTAATCAAATCAGCTATGCCCATGGGGAGGAATTGTTCTTTCGTTGACTGTAATCTCGGTTTATGGACATTTTGAAGCACGGCTCGCTTTATCCTGAAGCGTGGATTGATAGCTCTAAGAAGCGGAAGTGATTCCATATCCGGGTCCACGATTTCGATGCACCCGTCTCCCAGTATCCTTGTTTTTATTCCCGTTCTAAACATTGATACGACTTTCTTCCTCGGTTGCCAAAAAGAATTCATTTTTTCTCGACGTGTCTATCTGGCTTCCGTCAATAGCCCTTGTTATGCCGGTGATGATGTCCTGACAGCCTTTTCCCTTTACCCCTGACACATCAATAACAGCTACTCCATCCCGGCGAACGTCTGTTGAAACAACCGTCTGCTGGTTTTTCACCCGCGCCTCTAATGTAATCTCGCCAAACTGGGTCCTTTTTGCCTGGACAGTCATCCCGCGCGATTGGAGATGGTTGTATATCTGCATTGCGGTGTACTCCCGTACAATCGCCTTTGCCGGTGTCAGATCCTGCTTTGAGCCGGATAAGGTGACCTTTCCCGTCTTCGTCTTCGAAATGTTTATCACGGAGCCGTCAGGGTGAGCCAAGGCAACCTTTCCCTGATCGAGCGCCTTTGCAGTGTAGCCAATGGTCTCTGCGGCCCTCTTTATGAGATCCATAGAACCCGTATTTATCGTTAAAGAGCCCACAGACAAATCAACCTTTGAGGCCTGCCCAACAGGAAGCTTTACGCACTGGAGACGTTTTTTTCTCATGTCTTCTCTGAGCTTGGCAACAGCTTTTTCCTCTCTGACTGCCAGCCCGTTTCTCATTTTTTCCGCTTCCGGATCATACGGTGTTACTACGGCTGTTGTGGACATAAAGACCTCCGTACTAATGGTGATTTTATAACCTCAGCTATATTGCCTTGAGGCATATCGCCTTGCCCATCATATCTCAAACTGAGGTCCGGCAGGCTCGCAGTGGAATTCTGCAAACTTCCTGAGTTCACTGAATCTGTCGTATATGGCCCGGACTTTTAATGCCTTTTTCTTTACCTCTTTCATCAAGAGCTCCAGCGACACAGGCACATTTATATGCCGTGCCTGCGTGGCAGCCTCATTGACGACAGCTCTGAGATCAGCGCCGGTGAATTTTTCCGTCTCATTGGCAACCACACTCAGAACCGCTTCTAAGTCTTCAGTCTGATCCTTCAGCAGGCTATTGAGGATTTGCTTTCTTGCCTCCCGTGAAGGGACATCAACGAAGAACATCTTATCGAACCTGCCTGACCGGGTTATGGTATGCCCCAACTCACCCATTCGGGCTATATTGTTTGACGTGGCTAAAATGAAATTCGGCTGGGGATTGTCAGAAAGCCAGCTCAGGAGCCTTCCCGTTGTTCTCTGCATGGTCCCCCCATCATTTTCAGCGCCGCCCTGGGAAAAGGCCTTTTCAAACTCATCGATGAAGACGACATTCGGGGCCATGGCCTCAAGGGTCTGGAATGCCTGATCAAACCGTCTCTCTGTCTCACCGAGGAGGGAGTTCATGAGCGAAGAGATGCGGAACTCGACGACCGGCAGGTTGAGAAGCGCTCCAGCAGCCTTAGCAAGCATAGTCTTTCCTGTGCCGGGAGGGCCGAGAAGAAGAATTCCCTTTGCCCTGTCTTTGCCAAACTCACAGATTCGCGCCTTGTTTATTTCAAGGTACCGATAAAGATTGTCCAATCCGATGGGGAGTTCGGCGATCCGGCTGTCGAGTATCTCCATGGCCAATTCGCCGGCAAGGTGTTTCTTCTTCCTCTCCGCAAGATACCGTTTTGCCTCCTTGAAGTCGGTCTTGTTCAGCGCAAGGGAATCTCTTACCCCGTGGCAGGCCGCGGTGCGGGTCAGTCCCGTCAGCTCCGGCGTAAACTCCCAAGCCCACTCTTGAGCAAGGGCCATATTGGGATTTCCGGTTTCTGTGAGAACAGCGGTCACCTCTCTTAAAGCAAGCCCCTGTATTTCCTCACGGTTCGGGAAGGGGATGGCGAGCTTAAAGAAGGCGCTTTCAAGCATGGACGGTATGTTTGATTGTGCTTCGGGCGGCTCCAGGAAGACGAGCACCGTGCCGTCGTTTGTCTTTTCAGAGGACAGCATGGCGCAAAGCTGGGTACGGGCGTTTTTGTCGCCGCCGCGATCGCAGAGAGTATTGAGGAGATCTTCTATCACCACGACAGCGCCGCCTCGTATGTCATGTGCAGACCTGAGCAACTCGGCGGGGTCCTGTGTCCCGCTGCCTGCCGCCTCGAACTTGAATTGCTTCTGGTTCCACTTTCGGCGTGCTGCTACGGTAAAATGATACAGGTCCTTTTTCTCCGTAACTGTTGTATCCCGGATGCTGTTGAGCGCATGCTCGCGATCCCGTGTGGTGAGGATAACAGCCCTGATTCCCCTGTTATTTGCGCTCGATGCGATAATGCGGCTGAGCTCCTGTGTCGTGTTATTGCACTGCATGGCTTATACCAATTCTAAATCAAAGCGCTATCTTTGTTAGCAGCGTCGTCGGCTTCCTCAACGTATGTACAATACGTCTCGTCGCCTCCTCCTTGCCGCCT
>JAGVHR010000047.1 GCA_020056455.1 Thermodesulfovibrionales bacterium | reverse complement strand
TATTATGTCAGCCTTGCCGATAATGCCCACAAGCCGCCCTGCGTCAAGAACGGGAATCAGATGAAGACCTTTTTCAAACATGATGGTTGATATGTCCTGAACGCTTGCATCCGGCGCAACAGTCACCACGTTTTTCGAACAGATTTCAGAGACAGTTGAAGCTGACATCCTTCGGATCTCTTCTTCAACCTTGTCCGAGCTGCCAAGCGGGATAAGGGCATCAAATATCCTGAGTACGGTCGGAATATGAAGTCTTGTATTTTTTCTGATAAGATCATTTTCAGTAACAATACCGACAAGCGTTCCGGTGGAGTCTGTTACCGGCGCACCGCTGATCTTTTTTTCGATAAAAAGTCTCCCCAATTCCTCAACAGTCATATCCGGAGAAACCGTTATTACATCGCGCGTCATGATATTCCCTGCATTCAGCATAATTCACCCTTTTTTTTCAATAATTTTAACACGTTAGAACCCAATTGTAAAAAAATTTTCAGGTCCGCCCTCAGCTGTCAGAAGATGCCGATGAAACCTGCCTGACGACCGGCTGACCCACCTGCATATCGATATGAAAAAAACTTGTCGGAGTTGCAGAAGGTGCAGGCATCAAAGATACGGATGTTGCTTTCAGGCACCCCCATGCCTATCGCCTGAATGCGATTGGCTGAGGCCAGGTCAAGACAGAATTTATCCCCTTTGTTTCTGAAATATTCACCCTTCCCTGTCGCATGTGTCACAGCCCTGATAACCTCTCCGTCAACCTCGTAGCAGCACTGCCTGATAGAAGGTCCAAGCGCAATCCGGATCTGGCCGGGATTGCAGAGAAACCCGTCAATAAGCGTCAAAATGGTTTTCTTCAGGATTTCAAGCGCAGTGCCTCTCCAGCCCGCATGAACAGCAGCTACTACCCTTCGGACGGGATCATGAAGCAGCACAGGCACACAGTCTGCGACCTGAACACCAATCAGAATACCTTTCGTTCGTGTCACAACAGCATCGGCGATCTTCGGCTCCATGGACGAATCTATGACAAGAACCTTGTCCGTATGCCTTTGGACAGGCAGATAGATATGGTCCCTCCTGATCTTCAGCAGGTCAGACAGGCCCGCAATATCGGCTCCGGGGTCTTTCCCTGTAAAAAATGCGGTTACCTTGCTCCGCATGTTCTCAGGGACAAAAAGCCTATACATGCTGAGACAGAGACATAAAGGCCACAGGCACCATCCCGATTATGTCCGATGCAATAAGGGAATGCATACCCATCGCGCCGGCGCCCAGGTCCCCGGCAAGGCCGTGTAAAAAGACACCTGCACTGCATGCTTCAAGGGGGGACAGGGACTGTCCGAGAAATGCCGCAATCATACCGGTCAGCACGTCTCCTGATCCGGCAGTAGCCATACCGGAGTTGCCGGTCGTGTTAATAAGGATTTTCCCATCGGGCGCTGCTATGAGTGTCGGCGCACCTTTGAAAACCAGATATGTCCCTGTCTCCTGAGTAAAGGAACGGACTATACCAATATTGTTGCGCCGGAGCTCCTGCGTCATGATATTTTCCCCGGTATCAATCAGTTGCTTTCCCATCGATGGAGCCAGAAGCCTCGCCATTTCACCTGAATGAGGAGTAAGAATAACAGGCGCCCGCGCGCTCTTCAACAGCTCCTTTTTCCCTGACAGGGCATTGATCGCATCAGCATCGAGCACCATCGGAACAGTGACGGACTCCATCAGCTTTATGATAAGACCTGTGATATTTTCATCAACAGAGATGCCTGGGCCGATCGCCAGCACATTTGCCTTCTGTTCAAGAAAAGACCGTATTTTCTCATAAGCCTTTACAGAGAGTGTTCCACTGCCTGTATCAGGAAGCGGAAGCACCATTTCCTCGGTAGCGCGCGCCTGAAAAATATCGGCAAGCGTCTCAGGTATGCCGAGAGTGACAAGACCTGCTCCGCAGCGAAGACATGATTTTGCGGCCATGAGAGCAGCCCCTGTTTTACCTCTCGATCCTGCAACAACAAGGACATGTCCGTAGTCACCCTTATGCGAAAATTTTCTGCGACCTGGGACGAGCAGGGAAACAGCATCCTTTTCAATAGTCTCAATGAGAAGACTTTCAGAGCTTAGAAGTTCCTCCGGAAATCCGATGTCCTCAACATGGAGTCTGCCTGAACAGTCAGCCCCAGGGTAAAGCATATGCCCGATCTTCGGCAGGCCAAATGTGACAGTATGGTCCGCCTGCACAGCCTCTCCCATGACAAGACCGGTATCGGATGAGACCCCGGAGGGGATATCCACTGAGATGACGTCGGCATCAGATGCGTTTAAAAAAGCGATTACGTCTGACATTGGAGACGTAACAGCTTTATTGATGCCTGTACCGAGAAGCGCGTCCACAACAACTGCGCTGTGAAGGTCCCTGCCGCTTACTTCCGTTCTGAACTCGATGGTAACCCCGGCCTGCCTGGCCATGCGGTACTGCGCAAGGCAGCCAGGGCTCAGTCTGTCCTCCCTGAGCATAAGCAGTACCCTCACGTTCCAGCCCCAGTTATGAAGGTTGCGGGCTGCGGCAATGCCGTCACCTCCGTTATTGCCGCCTCCTGCCAGGACAATGACCTTTTTTCTGTCATACAGATCCTTAACCTTCAGACTGACAGCTAACCCTGCCCTTTCCATAAGTACACTGCCGGGTATGCCGAACTTCTCAATGGCAGCCAGGTCTATATTTCTCATCTCATCAGCAGTCACAACCTTCATTTTCCACCCTCGATCACGACACAGGCAACTCCATAGTCTCTTTCATGGCTCAGGCTCAGATGGATCCTGCCGATTCCCATCTGCTCTGCTGCTTCGCCTGTTCTGCCCAGCACTTCAAGCACAGGCCTGCCGTCGGAAAGGTTCCTTACTGAAATATCAGTCAGCGAGACAGGAACAAGACCAGACAATGCCTTGATAAAAGCCTCCTTGGCTGCAAAACGCACGGAAAGAGGCAGAAAAGGATCTTTCTTTTTATAGGCATATGCTATTTCCTCTGCTGTAAATACCCTCTCAAGGAATCTTTGCCCCCAGCGCTCCACAGCTTCCCTCATGCGCGCAGTCCTGACAATATCTATCCCGATTCCATGGACCATATCAGCAAAAAGCCATTACTGCCGTGGACAGGCCTGCCAGAGGAGATCTTTCATCTCCCTGACAGCTCTTTCCATACCTGTAAGCACTGCGCGGGAGATAATGCTGTGCCCTATATACAGACCTCTTATGCCGGACAGCTCCGCAATTGCAGTAACATTATGATAGTTCAGGCCATGTCCGGCGTTGGCTCCGAGCCCGTTTTCCAAAGCTCTCGCAATCGAGTCCGCCACCCTGATAAGTTCGCGCTCCCTGACATCTCCTCTCGCATTGGCAAAGTTGCCTGTATGGATCTCAACCATATCAACTCCGATCTCTTTTGATAAGTCAATGTCTTCGAGGGACGGATTGATAAAAAGGCTTGTCCTGACTCCATTGTCTTTGAGCAACCTGACAGCCTTTTTGAGAGAAGCCCTGTTTTCTCTGAGATTCAGTCCGCCTTCAGTGGTCAGTTCCTGTCTTTTCTCCGGGACCAGCGTCACCATGTCCGGGAGCTTCTTCAGCGCGATATTGATCATCTCGTCAGTTGCGGCCATTTCGAGGTTCAGTTCAGCAGTGACAAAGTCCCTGAGCATGCCAAGGTCCCGGTCATTTATATGACGCCTGTCTTCTCTGAGATGAATGGTAATGCCATCGGCGCCGCCGAGAAGCGCAAGAGTCGCGGCCATTACAGGATCAGGCTCTGTTCCCAGACGGGCCTGACGCACAGTGGCAATATGATCGACATTAACTCCAAGTATCATTAGTTGACTGGTCCTCCCTTCAAGGCACAACAGTTACGTCTCTGACAGCGCCTGCATAAACAAATATTCTGATATTGTTCGCGCCCTCATCAGCAGGGAAAAGATAGAAGCCCTTAAGATTATTGACCGTATGGCTGGAAAGGAAAAAACCTCTTTTCCAGGGAATGTCACCATCAGTAAAACCCACCATATCTTCGCCGTCAGTGAACTTGATGAAAATCCTGCGGCCGTGAGCTTTCCGCGCGCCATAGGATTTATTTTCATAATATTCCTTATTCCCTTCAAAGGATTTGACAAAAAAGATCGCCTTCAGGCCGCCCGTGGAAACAGTGCGTACATCTTCAGTGTTTGCGTCCTGCAGGCACAATTCCTCTGCAGTAGTTGAAAAATCCCTGAGATAACCTTTCAATATATTGCCGTCAATAAATCTTAATACAGCCTTTTCAGTTATCGCCATGGCAACCCTCCTGTTGTTTATTGTTTCCTGCCTATTGATTTAGTTTGAGAAATATCCATTTTTTACGGGTCCCTTAACAGATCCGCGGCAACTGCCCCCCACTGAGCATATCAATAAGCCTGCTGCCGCCTGTGCCTGTTTTAAGCAGGACCGTCTGCTTTGGTCCGCCTGAGACTTCTCCGACAATAGCTGCATCTGCACCGGCAGCCGTATTCCTCATCTCCCTGACGAGCTCTCCGGCAACAGCCGGAGCAACAACAGCAAGGAGAATGCCTTCATTGGCAACGTACAGAGGGTCAAGACCAAGCAAAGCGCAGGCGCCCTGCACCCCAGGGGGCACCTGAATTAAATCCTCCTGTACCATCATACAATATCCTGATTCAATCGCGAACTCCTTAAGCGTCGTGGCCACACCGCCTCTTGTGGGGTCTCTCAAAACGCGTATATCCTTCGTTGTCCCGAGCATGACCTCGACAAGTCTGTTCAGGGGGCGCACATCACTGATAATCTTAGGCTCAAAACTGATACCGTTGCGCTCAGCCATAACAGCCATACCGTGACAGCCGACCGGGCCGCTGAGGATGATATTATCTCCGGGCCTGATAGCTGCTGGAGAAAGATCAAGGCCGTCCTCAACAATGCCTATACCGGCCGTGTTGATGAAAATACCGTCACCCTTGCCTTTTTCCACAACTTTTGTATCCCCTGCGATGACCTTTACTCCGGCAGTAGCAGCAGCTATTTTCATAGAGTTGAGAATTCCTTTCAGGTCCTCAACAGGCATGCCCTCCTCCAGAATAAATCCGGCTGTCAGATATAGCGGCCTCGCTCCAGCCATTGAAAGATCATTCACAGTCCCGCAAATAGACAAGACACCTATGTCTCCGCCAGGGAAAAAATAAGGAGATATAACATAGGAATCAGTCGTCACTGCGATCCTTCCTGTTGATGTCCAGTCAACCACAGTGGAGTCATTCAGGGACCTGAGCTGAAAAGCAGGTGCAAAAAAATCCCTAATAAGCTGATGCATCATCCGTCCGCCGCTTCCGTGGCCCAGCTGTATTCTTTCGATCACATCGACTGTCTCCATCTTCCCGCGACCAGGCTACCCGGCCGGCGCAGCATATTTATAATATGCCGCACAGCTGCCTTCTGTACTTACCATGCATGCCCCAACAGGCCTCTCAGGAGTACAGGCCTTTCCAAAAAGTGAGCACTCAACAGGAAGCCTTATGCCTTTCAGGACATCACCGCAGGAACATGCCTTTGGCCCCTCACCGGCAGGCACATTGAGTTTGAAGACTTTAGTGATATCGCGATGACTGAACTTATCCCTCAGCCTCAGGCCGCTTCCGGGTAAAATGCCGAGACCTCTCCACTCAGAGTCATATGGTTCAAAAAAATCATAAAGGAGCGAGACAGCCCTGGGGTTGCCCTCCTCCCTGACCACTCCGGCATATCCGTTTTCCACTGCCGCCTTACCGTCCGATATCTGTCTGAGCAGCATGAGCACGCTGCTTAGGATGTCCCCTGCGTCAAAACCAGTCACAACCGAGGGCTTATGATAAGCAGAGGCAAGAAGGCCATAAGGCTTCAGCCCGATAATCGTACTAACATGGCCGGGCAGAATAAAACCGTCTATCTGCACAGCAGGGTCCTCAAGCAGGGCCTTAAGGGCCGGCGGTACGGTTTTATGTACGGAATAGATAAAAAAATTAGAAACAGCTCTTTTTTCAGCCTCTGAAAGAGTACCGGCAACAAGAGGTGATGTGGTCTCAAACCCTGTGGCAAAGAAGACGACTTTTTTGTCCGGATTGTTCTCTGCCAGGTTCAGGGCGTCAAGCGGCGAATAGACAGTCCTTATATCGCTGCCCTCTGCCTTTGCATGGAAAAGAGATCTCCTGCTTCCCGGCACCCTCATCATGTCGCCAAAGGTCGTCAGGATAACGCCTTTGTCACCGGCTATTTCCAGCGCAGAGTCAATGTCCATGATCGAAGTGACACAGACAGGGCAGCCAGGGCCGCTCAGGAGCCTTATCTCAGGAGGCAGCAATTGCCGGATACCATGCCTGAATATGGCTACCGTATGCGTTCCGCAAACCTCCATGAGTTTGACAGGCCTGCCCAGAGAGGCAGCAAGCTCCCTGATAGCCTTAATAGTCCGGTTCATATATGTCTGCCTGCTTTCATAATTTCCCGTGCAAGATACGCCTGCCCCAGAGAGATACCTGCATCATTGCAGGGCACAGATTCATTGAAAAACACTGTCAGCCCTGATGCGCAAAGCCCTTCACAAACCTTACGGAAAAGATATTGGTTCTGAAACACTCCTCCGCTTAGGGCGACCTTCGTTATATTATTCATGATGGAGAGCTTTATGACAACCCTGATAGTCGCAGCTGCAACCGTGTTATGAAACCTGGCTGCAATTATGGATCTGTCGACCTTCTTTCTGATATCGTCCACAATTCCCCTTATGACATGCGAGAAATCCACATCTACCGCACTGCCGAAACATATATCCGGCATATATTCATCATTAATACCTTCAGCCGCAACAGCTTCAAGCGCAACTGAAGCCTCTCCCTCATAGGTGTTGAGGTCACAGATGCCCAGCAGGGCAGATACGGCATCAAAGAGGCGGCCTGCCCCTGACGACAGTGGAGAGAAAGCGCGGTTGCCTGATATACCGAGGATAGCTGCGATCTTTTCTTCTCCATACCTGCGGGCAAATTCCGTAGGAGCAAGATAGCGCATGACCTCGTCGCCGTATGCGTCCGCCAGATAGCTCAGGGCAGTACGCCACGGCTCCCTTACAGCCATCTCACCGCCCGGCAGCGGTATCTGCCTGAAATGACCTGCGCGTGTAAATCCCACTGCATCGGCAATCAGAAATTCTCCGCCCCAGAGGGTGCCGTCCTCACCATATCCCGTGCCGTCAAAGGCAACTCCTATCACCTTTTCTGTCAGGCCATGCTCAGCCATTACAGAGCCTATGTGCGCATAATGATGCTGAATGCCGAACATCCTGAGCCCCTTCCGGCTGCCATATTCGCGGGCCCAGCCGGAAGAAAAATATCCCGGATGCAGGTCATATGCTATTGCCTGAGGCTCTGCCTTATACACCTGCCGCAGGTTATCAAGCGCCTCCTCAAAGAACCTGATCGTCTCATAATTTTCCATGTCGCCTATATGCTGGCTGAGTATGGCGTATCTGCCCCTGGCCAGGGTAAAGGTATTTTTCATGTCCGCTCCGCAGCCAAGTACATCCGGCCCCTCTTCCATAAGCTGGATTGGCGCAGGAACATATCCCCTTGAACGACGAAATAAAATGACCGAAGGGTCAGGCGTCAGATGTGAAAAACCGAATATGCGGGTTCCAGGTTGATGGTCCTGACTGCCGGCCTCTGACTCCCTGCTTCTGACCAGTGCTACCGTGTCGTCAACTCTCATGAATATGCCGCGATTATGCACAAGAAACGCATCAACAATTCCTGAAAGTTTTTCGATCGCCTCTTCATCAGAGATTATTATAGGCTCCTCGCTGATATTGCCGCTCGTCATGACAAGGGCACTGAACAGTGGACCAGGCACAGGTAATGCGTGACCGGCCAGGGGATAATAAAACAGCAGATAATGAAGCGGGGTATAAGGCAGCATAACACCAAGGTATCCGGCCTTTGGGGCAACGGCCTCTGGAAGCGACTTTATGTGTTTTTTCCTGAGCAGAACAATCGGGCTTTGGGGGGAAAGAAGCAGTTCCTCTTCAGCATGCGATACCTCACAATACTCCCTGACCATTGAACAATCGGGAAACATTACGGCAAACGGCTTGTTGCTCTTTCTTTTCCTATTTCTCAACATCTTTACGGCTTCCGCGTTTCCAGCGTCGCAGGCAATATGAAATCCTCCCAACCCTTTGACCGCAACGATCTTTCCCTGTCTCAGGAGGCTTATCGCGCCTTCAATCGGCCGGCTGGGGGAAACATCGCCGTGGCTGCTGATAAGCGAAACCTGCGGGCCACATTCCGCACAGGCATTCGGTTGGGCATGAAATCTCCTGTCGCAGGGATCATTATATTCAGACGAACACTGTCTGCACATCGAGAAAACCTGCATAGTGGTATTTATTCGATCATAGGGGACAGACTTCGTAATCGAATATCTGGGTCCGCAATTCGTGCAGTTGATAAAGGGATAGAGATATCTCAGGTCACCTGGATCAAACATCTCATTCCTGCAGGCGCTGCAGATGGAAATGTCAGGCGACACAAGTGTAAAGCCCTTGCTCGCATCACTCTGCCGGATTGAAAAGTCAGCAAAATTACAGGGCACTGCAGGGGCTGTCTCTATCTTCTCAATTTTGGAAAGAGGAGGGGCCCACTGACGGATACTGTCTATGAACAGTGTGAGATTATCTCCCTCTGCCTTAATGATTACGCCATCAGAGGTATTGGAAACAAAGCCCCTGATTTGCATCCGCCGGGCGAGATTATAGATAAAGGGCCTGAAACCTACTCCCTGTACGGTCCCCTGAATTGATATGGTAAGACAGTCCGTCCGCCCCGGCATGTATCATGTTAACATCATCGCCCTTCAGACCGCTCGCCTATTTGACCTAATCTCTCTAACCGGCGGTTATTGTAAACGTGTTATCAGATCTGTCGCTGCCTGCCACGACGCCTGCAACGTCGAAGCCGATGACGCGGACCAGGCAGGTTGTGCTTGTGGCAGACTGGGGCGGCACGTTCCAAACAATACTCCTTCCCATTATCCTCTGTCCGACACTGGTCCATGTAAGACCGTTATCTAAAGAAAACTGGACATTAAATGCATCCATATCCTGAGCAGCATTCCAGCGTATTGTCTGCCGGGAACCCGCAGAAATCACTTCTCCTCCATTAGGTGAAAGCACCGCGACTGACACCGCAACCTTGAGCACATTACCCAGGGCGCGGTCAGCCATAAAAATGCTTCCGTCTTCGCCTTCGCCAAAGGTCGAAATCCGGAAGGCAGTATCAGCAAGTCGCTGCCGCTCAAAGCCGGAGCCGACCCTTTGCAAGCCCCAGACAATTCCTGAACAGAAATCTCCGAATAAATAGACCCGGCTCAAAGCCGGAAATTCAGCTCCTCTATAGACATATCCACCAGTTACCGAGCATCCAACAGCATGAGAATACTCAGTGACCGGAGGGACATATTGGAGTGGGGGGAGACATCCAACCGCAGGATTAAAACAGAGCGATCCTTCGAGGATCCTCCAGCCGTAATTCTCCCTGCCTGCGCTTGCAGCAGTCCGGAAATTGATCTCCTCCCTCCTGTTTTGTCCAACATCTCCTATATAGAGGGCGCCTGTCAAACGGTCAAAAGAAAATTTCCAGGGGTTTCTGAGTCCCCTGGACCAGATTTCACTCCGCACGCCGCCAAAAAGCGGATTTGTTGCAGGAATTGCATAAGGCACAACCCCTGCTTCCACATCAATGCGCAGGAGTTTGCCGAGCAGGTGCTGATTTCCTGGAAGAGGACTGACATTCTGGGCAAAATTATTCGGGTCTCCCCCTGATCCGCCGTCGCCCATGCCGATATATAGAAATCCATCAACAGGGCTGAAGGCCATCATACCGCCGTTATGGTTGGCAAAGGGCTGGATCACAATCAGCAGGATCTCCTCGGATGCCGGATCAGCAATATCAGGACCGGAAGTTACGCGAAAACGGGATATCACAGTGGCGCCATCAGGCACCCTCGTGTAGTTAACGTAGAAATACTGCTTACCTGCGAACTGAGGGGGAAAGGCAACGTTCAGGAGCCCCCTCTCCCCACCGGCAAGTACCTTCGCTGCAATGTCAAGAAAAGGGACAGAGAGGACCGAACCGCTGTGGATGATTCTGATGGTACCTGCCTGTTCAACAACAAAAAGACGGCCGCTTCCGTCTCCTGCATTCGCAATATGCGTAGGGTTTGTAAAGCCCCCTGCAACAGGGACAAACCTGATGCCCGGAAACCTGGCTGACGAAACCCGGACAAGCGAAAACAACACAGCTGTCACAGCCAAAACCATCATGAATCCTCTGAAGAGTGTCTTGCCTGCCATGACTACCTCCTTTATGACGCATATCGCACTGCCTGGTTACAGTGTACAGCTAAAAGGGG
>JAGVHR010000253.1 GCA_020056455.1 Thermodesulfovibrionales bacterium | reverse complement strand
GGGCCTTTGTCTCTGAGATCTGAGTCATAATATTCTGCTCCGAGCCTTTTGCATCCGGGGTGAAAATATAGCGGCCATTGTGGTGGATGACAGCCAGCTCATCCATGTTTTTCAGACCCTTCAGTTCCTGAATCATCGCTTCAGTGGCAGCTGCTTTTCCGTCCATCATGGCGCGGGCTATGTCCTGTGCAACGATGACTGCAGTGGACTCGAGGCTGGATTCCGTTATGCTGTAGAGAGTGTCCTTCTCAATAGTCAGCACCATAAAACCGGAGGCCAGGATTCCCGTGATAAGCAGAATAAGGACGACGGTGAGAATTTTCAGTTCAAGCCTTTCGAACATAACCCCTCCTTTGTCAGTCCTCAATCGTCATCGTCTCATCAGTGCGAAGCACAGAGATGAACTTTTTGTCGAGAATAACAATGCCTTCAATATATTTCAGATCAGCCTCTGTCAGGTGAGCGGGAGGCTCAAGTATTTTGTCCTGCGCAGTTCCGACAACTCCGGAGACTTTATCGATCATGGCGCCGATCATCCCCTTTGGGCCTGATACAATAAGGATCTTCTGTTCTTTCCTGCCCGCAGGCTGGTCATCAGGCCGGGGCTCCGGCGCCTGCTCTGCCTTCCCAAGGCCGAGACGCGATTTCAGGTCTATGACAGGGATTATCTTCCCTCTGAGCGAGGTTATACCGATGACATAGTCCGGCATAGTCGGCACCCTCGTCATTTTCTGCAACCGGATTATCTCTACAACCTCAGGGACCTTAAAGGAAAACTCCTCGCTGCCCAGATTGAAAGTAAGGAGTTCGACCCTGATATCCTTATCCTCAAGCGGGGCATCTTCAGTCTGCGGATCGACTTTTCTTGAAAGGGACGCTGTCTCAATTATGGGTATTGTCTCTGCCTTTGCCTCAATCTCTGCAGCAGGTTCTGTCTCTTGCGCACCCCTGACTTCTTCCTTCACCGGTATAACAGCTTCATCCGCAGGCGCAGGTTTTTCAGCTGCCTGCACCTCTCCGGCCTGTTGTTTTGCCTTTTTTCTAATCTTCGATATGTCCATGCAGATTAAGCTCCCTGGCGGCATCTTCAATAAGTGCGGTATCCACGATGCCTGCCTCTTTGGCAAAGCCGTCAAGCAGCGCGGAGGTGGCGATGCTGTTGATGAGACGGGGCACTCCTCCGGAAAAGCAATGGAGCAGCCTGAGTGCCTCATCAGTGAAAAGTATATCCTGTCTTCCGGATGTCTTCAGCCTGTGCTCAACGTAATCTTTGATCTCGCGTTCGGATATGGGGTCAAGATGAAAATAAAGGCCTATGCGCTGTTTCAGGGGCAGGTAGGCTTTATGGTTCAGCCTCTTCCTCAGATCAGTCTGGCCCACCAGGATAAGGCTGAGCAGGTTGGTATAGTCCAGCTGGAAATTCGTCAGCAGCCTGATTTCTTCAAAGGTTTCCCTGCTGGGAATGAGCTGGGCCTCATCGATGATGAGGACTATGACAAGGCCTGACTCATGGCAGCTGAACACCTTCTCATAGATGGCATCAAGGAGGTCTGCCTTATAGATGGAAGGGATTTCGATGTCGAGTCTTTTTGCCACTGCCCTGAGGAACTGTCCAGGGGTAAGCACGGGATTGATGATCGTGACGACCCTGTATCTGTTTTCGTCAAGGTTGTCCATTAAGGCCCTGGTGAGCGTGGTCTTGCCGCATCCTATTTCTCCGGTAAGCAGTATGAGTTCCCTTTCCTCAACAGCGTACTGAAGCCTGGCGAGAGCTTCTTCATGATTTCTGCTCAGGTAAAGGAACCTCGGATCCGGTGTCTTTGTGAACGGCCGCTCTGACAATCCGTAAAACTCTTTATACATGGACTGCGCCTTTTTGTCTGAAAAGCGATTCGTCGATCAACGCCTCGATATCGAGAACAAGAATTACCTCATGCTTGCCGATCTCTGCTGCGCCGGCAAATCCCCTGAGCTTCTTCAGATATTCACCGAGGGACTTGATGACGATCTCATGCTGACCGTACAATTCATCAAAAAGAAGTCCTACCCGCCGTTCACCGAAACCTACGACAACCGCGAAGGAGCGTTCATTGTCTTCACCCTGGAGCCCGAAAAATCTGCTTACGCGAACCATCGGCAGCATCTCGCCTCTGAGGTAATACACCTCTTTCCATTCGATGGTGCGGATATCCTTCTGCTCCACTATCAGGGTCTCGGACATTGAAGAAAGCGGTACTGCGAACTGCTCCGGACCGACCCGGACGATAAGGGCCTTGATGATGGCAAGTGTGATAGGCAGAGTGACCATAAAGGTGGATCCTGCGTCTGTCTTTGTCGTTACATCGGCAAAGCCGCCGAGCGCGGAAAGCTTTTCCTTTACAACATCCATGCCTACGCCTCTGCCTGAAATGTCGGTAACTACATCCTTGGTGCTGAACCCCGGGGCAAAGATGAAATTGACTATGTCCTTCTGCTCCAGTTCAACATCGTCATCAATGAGGCCTTTTTCAATGGCTTTTTTTCGTACTTTGTCGAGGTTGATGCCTGCGCCGTCATCTCCGACTTCGACAACAACATGGTTGCCCTTCTGGTAAGCCTTGAGTGTAATAGTGCCGCTCTCCTTCTTGCCCTTTGCCTTTCGTTCCTCCGGCATTTCGATCCCGTGGTCCATAGAGTTCCTGATCAGATGCATGAGCGGGTCCACTATCTCCTCAGCAAGGAATTTATCGAGTTCCGTTTCCTCTCCGTACATGACGAGGTCTATCTGCTTGCCGATTTCGCGCGCATATCTCCTGACGATCTGCGCCAGGCGGGAAAAGATCTGCCCTATGGGCACCATTCTGATTTCAAGGACCTGCTCCTGGAGTTCCGAAAGCCTTTTTTCGAGGGTCTGGGTTATTTTGTGTACATCCTGCACCAGAGATGAGTGGCCGCAGGTCTCCACAAGTTCCACGCCTATCCTTCTTACAGCGCCTTTCGCAAGAGTCAGCTCCCCGATGGTGTTGAGTATCCTGTCGAGTTTTTCAATATCAACGCGCACAGTCGTTGAAGTGCTCTTAAGATGTGAATCCTGGATCTTCTGGACAGCGACAGGACCAACTGTAGAGGCGGCCTTTTCAACCGGTCCTTCCTCAATCAACGCAGCAGGCGCAGCCTTTGCTGTCCTGGATTCTGAGAGGATATCGATATCAACGTTGATCTCTTTTTTCAGCTCCGCAAGGGGTCGGTTGCTTCCGAACATCAGATTAAACCCAATGGAGCCGTCAGGGACATTCGAGGAAGTAGGGAGTGTGGAGATGAGTTCGCCCATGGACTTTATTGTGCCGGTCATATTTGCGAGGGCCGTGTCAAAGATATCCAGGGAAAAGACAGCCTTTGCCAGGTAAAGACCCTTGCCGTCCTTCATATTGGCCCTGAGCCTGTGCTCTTCGTACTCTGTCAGCACCCTCATGATCGAAGGGTCTATGACAGCCTCAGGTGAGATTGCTTCCTCCTGATCTTTCTGCCGGTTTCTGAAGTTCTCGATATCCTTTAGATAAGCAGCGATATCCTCTTCCTCTCCGTCATTACCGGCAGCTTCTACAAGACCTCTGAGGATGTCGAGATTTTTGAAAAGAAAACTTACGACCGACTCTTTTACCTCGATTCTGCCGAGCCGGACATCATCCATGAGCGTCTCAAGGGCATGGCTCAGTTTCGTCACTCCCTGCAGTCCGAAGAGGCCGGATACACCTTTGAGGGTATGCATGGTCCTGAAAAGAGCATTGATGGTGTCAGGGTTGATGCCGGTGGAATAAGTATCCTGTATCTCAAGAATCAGGTTCTGCGATTCCTGCAGCAGGTCTTCTGCTTCTGCGATAAATTCTTTTCTGGAGGAGTTCATGAAGCCAGGGTCTTTTCGATTATTTCCTGCAGTTCGACAGACTTGAAGGGCTTTGTCACATATGCGGAAGCGCCAAGGGCCATACCTCGTTTCTTGTCCTCTTCGCTCCTTTCAGTGCTGACGATAATAATGGGCAAGTGGCTGTACCTGGGGTTGTTCCTGACAAAATTTATGAGTTCAAGTCCGTTGATGTCAGGCATGTTGATGTCGGTAATGATCAGGTCATATTGTTGCTGCGGAAGTATTTTCAGGGCCTCAAAACCGGACGAGGCCTCAACGGTCTCATATCCTGAGAGTTCATCGATGACAGCACGAATAAGCGCCCGGGTTGTAGCTGAATCTTCAACAATCAGAATCGTCTTCAAGAAATGTCTCCATATGTCTGTAAGATTGTATCAGAACATACCAAAAAAATCTCACACGCCCTTTGATTTATCCCCTGTCTTTTCCATTTCATTAAGCCTCCTCTGGAGAAGGGATTTTTCAAGGGCCAGCCCGGCATGACTGATGAAAATCTCAAGCCCTTCTGTCTCGCCGAGGGGATCTTTTGAGACTGCATTATCACAGTAAAGTACGGCAACGACCTTGCCCTCTGCGACTACCGGGAAAAAGGCGGCCATGGGAGGCCAGATACCGCCGAGTTCCTCAATAAAATACTGCGTTACGTCGTCCTTTTCAAGTGGGCCTTTATAAGCCATCTGCTCGATGATTATCTTTTTCAGAAAAGGGCTCATTTCGAGCGAAAAAACTATGGACCGTATCTTTTCATCAGCGTCCTCGACCTCGATGCCGAACTGCCCCAGACCGACTATCTGGTTCTTGCCGGCCATGAACAGCACGCCCCTCTGGAATATGTCGCTAGCAAATCTGAGGATAAGAAGTGTGATCTCAGAAGTGGAATTCGGGAACCTGAGTTCCTGTGTAAGGGCTTTGAGCGCGCTGATGTCCTTGCGCTCTATTGCAGGAGACTCACCCCAGTCGTCATCCCATCCTGTGCCTGCATCCGGCTCTTCCGTACTTTCAGGCCCAGCAACAGTGAAGGCCTGGACCTGCAGGAAGGATGCCTGGTCCGACTCATCATGCACCCTTGCCCCTTCCATGAGAAGGTACTCAGGGCTCAGCCCTTTGGAGAGTTCCCACCCCGGGTCTTCAAGGCAGGTCTTCCCCTCGATATCGAGGTCATCTGGCTCGAACTGGAAATCGCCGTCTTCCCAGAGAAGAAGGCGGTAGATTACCTGCTCAATCCTCTTCCTCGTAGCCTGCTCCAGAACGTCCCTGCTGACAGCGCCGAGGTCTAAAAGTACTGAGGAAATGGATTGAGTGGGCAGACTTTTCTTGACCTCCAGGGCCAGCCTGAGGACCGGTTCTCTGAGCAGTCCGGCGCTGAGCATGAATTCAGCAAGGGTCCCTTCGATGTCGTCAGTCACTGCCCTTACGACCAGCCCGTTTTTAAATACGACAAGCGCGGTCCCCTTAGACCCTTTTACCAGGAAGGTGCCGGTCTTCTTTCCGATGCTCAGTATCTGGAAGATATCAGCCAGTGCCAGGTCTTCAAGCCTCCCGGCAAGGCTCATCGCACTTCAGCCCCTTTGGGAATTACCACAACACCACCCGGGCTTACTGAAAACCTTTTCGCGTCTTCTCCGGGATCATACCCGATAGTCGTGCCGGAAGGGATGTAAACATCCTTGTCAATAATAGCCTTGCGTATCCTGCAGTGCCTGCCTATCTCCACATTTTCAAGCAGGATTGAGTCCCTGATATCAACATAGCTGTTTATTCTGACATTGGGCGAAAGCACGGAGTTCTGGACCCTGCCGCCGCTTATGATGCACCCTCCGCAGATGATCGAGTCGAGCGCCACACCAAGACGGCCCCCTTTATATTCCTGTGCAAATACGAATTTTGCAGGAGGGTACTGGCCTTGATATGTGCGCATAGGCCATGAATCGTCATAAAGATTGAACTGGGGGTCCACGGAAACAAGGTCCATACTGGCCTCCCAGAAGGCATCGATAGTCCCGACATCCCGCCAGTACTTTGATTCTTTTTTGTTTTCGTCTTTGAACTCATGGGCAAAGAGCCTCTTCGTTTTCATCATTTGGGGCAGGATGTTTTTGCCGAAATCATGGGCTGATGACTTGCCGGAGTCCGACTTGAGTTCATTAATTATGTCCCCTGTATTAAAGATATAGATCCCCATGGACGCGTAACAATGCTCAGGATCGCCAGGAATGGTATGCGGGTCCTCTGGCTTTTCCTGAAACCCGATGATCCGGGCCTCGTTGTCTACCTGAACAATTCCGAACGCGGATGCTATGGACTTGTGCACTCGTATTGAAGCGACAGTACCCATGGCGTTTTTCTCAAGATGAAAGTCGAACATTTCGGAGTAATCCATTTTGTAGATATGGTCGCCGGAGAGGACCAGCACAAAGGGTGAGTTCTCTTTTTCTATTACGTAAATATTCTGGAAGACTGCGTCGGCAGTGCCCTCATACCAGCGTTCGTCGATTCGCTGCTGAGGAGGGATGGTGAAGATATATTCGCCAAGCTCGGGATTTAAAAGCTTCTCCCAGCCGAGCGCAAGATGGCGGTCAAGGGAAAGCGATTTGTACTGAGTAATGACCGCGATTTTTCTGATATCGGAGTTGATGCAGTTGCTGAGGGTAAAATCAATGATCCTGTATTTCCCTCCAAAGGGCACAGCCGGCTTTGCCCTGTGTATAGTGAGAGGATGCAGCCGTTCTCCCTTTCCGCCTGCCAGGATGACTGCCAGGACATCCTTCATCAGCCGTTCCCTGCTTCTTTCCTTATGTTTCATTGTACCTCCTGCTGCCGCCGCATGCCCGGTGAGACACGGGAAAGATCTGATCACAGGCTGATATGGATAGGCAATAATGCTTCCAATACATACGACGAGTATATCAGTAAAAATTCAAGAGTGTCAATGAGTTAGCTGGACCAAAACCTGCTCCGTCCGCTGAGAGTCATGAGGACAAAATAGGGGCAGTGAGCAGGGAGGCAACAGCGATATGTCCGTGAATTCCCAGACCGGGGTGGGACTGAAAGTATTCCCGTATCTCATGGGGTTTTTATTGTCTCAGGATCCTTTGCAGCAGCAGGTCCTGCATATCCCTTCGGCCATCAACAATACAATGAACAAATACATCGGATATTACAACTTCATAAATTATCTTATATATTACAACATCATTCCTCTCCTCCACCCCTGCTCTGACCTCAGCAATTCAGATCGCCGAATTGGTTATTCAGTTCTGGATATCAGCTATCCTTTGCAGTATACTTTTGACAGATGCGCTATTATCTCAAAGCAAAATCAGAATAAATTTCCAGGCTGGAGGAACACCATGGTTCAGAGAACAGCATATTTGATTGGCGCTTTTATCATCCTGTGTTCTATGGCAAGTCATTCTTTTTCAGAGGTAATCATGAAGAAAGAGCAGACGGTTTATGTGTCTGCTTACCCGCATGTCTTTATGGGGCCCAAGGGAAACATTTTTGATCTTGCAATAACACTTCTGATACGTAACACGGATCTGAAATCTCAAATCTCTGTTACGTCAATTGACTACTATGACACAAAAGGCACGTTGACCAGGAAATACCTGAATGCCCCTCTGACCATCCTCCCTATGGCATCATCGCATATCATCATAACGGAAAAGGATACAAGCGGCGGGATAGGATCCAATTTCATTGTCCGATGGAAGTCTGACCGGGAAGTAAATGCGCCGGTTATCGAGGCTGTCATGATCGGCGGCAAGTCCGGCCAGGGCATTTCCTTTGTCAGCGAGGGCAGGGAGATAAGAGAATAACGCATACATAACCATGGAAACAGATATTCTTAGATCACTTGTTATTATTCTCAGCGTTTCAGCGCTTATTGTCTTTGCCCTCAGCAGGGTAAAAATACCGCCGCTTGTCGGCTTTCTCCTTGCCGGTGTTATTATCGGCCCCCATGGGCTTGCACTGCTGAGAGATACCCATGCTGTTGAGTTAATGGCTGAAATCGGTGTTATTCTGCTCCTCTTTACCATAGGCATTGAATTTTCTCTCTCAAGGCTCATAAGAATGAAAAAGGCCGTTATTGCAGGAGGCGGCTCACAGGTTGCTCTTACTATAGGGCTGAGTGCCCTAATGTCTTATACTGCAACCAGAAGTCTGAACACGTCCTTATTCTTCGGTTTTCTCATAGCGCTCAGCAGCACTGCAATCGTATTGAAGATGTTGACGGAAAAAGGTGAGATAGACTCTCCTCATGGCCGGATGATGGTCGGGATACTGATCTTTCAGGACCTCTGCGTTGTGCCTCTTATGCTCGTGACGCCTTCTCTTTCGGGTGCAACAATAGACCTGGCTGATATCGCGCTTAAAATGGGCAAAGCCGCCCTTATTATTATTGCGGTGCTCCTGAGCGCCAGGTGGCTCGTGCCAAGGCTGCTTCATCACGTTGTGCGCACAAGGAGTCGAGAGCTTTTCATATCGACGATTATTCTTCTCTGCCTTGGAATCGCCTATTTCACCTCGAAGTTCGGGCTTTCCCTTGCCCTCGGAGCCTTCATGGCAGGTCTGGTTATATCGGAATCCGAGTATGCCCATCAGGCAACATCTGATATCCTCCCGTTCAAGGAAAGCTTTATGGGCCTTTTCTTTGTATCAGCCGGGATGCTTATGAATATCGGGTTTGCGGTTGACAACTATCTGAAAGTAGCCATAGCTGTGCTGCTGATCTTCGGCCTGAAGCTGCTCACCGGCACACTCTCATCCCTTGTGTCAGGCAGTCCTTTCAGAACTGCGTTGCATGCCGGGTTGGGGCTTGCCCAGATCGGGGAATTCTCTTTTGTGCTTGCCATGGCAGGCAAGGAGGTTGGACTGATAACAGAAGATTTTTATCAGGTCTTCCTTTCTTCTACTGTCTTAACCATGATACTTACCCCTTTTATTCTCAATGCCGCACCTTCGCTATCAGGATGGGTAGCGTCACGGCGTCTCATGAAACGTATGACACAAATGAAACAAAGGTCTGAAAGAGCAGGACATCCTGCAACAAGGCATGGCCATGTCATCATTATAGGGTTCGGACTGAATGGAAGGAACCTGGCAAATGTGCTCGCAGAGGCTGACATCCCCTATGTTGTCCTCGAAATGAACCCCGATACCGTGCAAAAAATGAAGAAGAAGGGTGAACCCATATATTATGGCGATGCGACCAGTGTCGAGATACTTCACAACCTGAGCATCCATAAGGCAAGACTGCTTGTCATTGCCATATCAGACCCTGCATCAACGAGGCGGATTGTCTCGATGGCACGGCACGAAAACCCGGATATTTTTATCATTGTGCGGACAAGATATCTTGTTGAAGTAGAGGATTTGAAAGCGCTCGGTGCAAGTGAGGTGATACCCGAAGAATTTGAGACCTCCATAGAGATATTCTCAAGGGTCCTTCATCAATATAACTTCCCCGGCAATATCATACTGGAGATGGTTGAAAAGATCAGGAGCAACAGCTATACGGCATTAAGGGATCTCGACCTGCCCAAACGCCATCTTTTTGAAAAATGCGAATGGCTCCCGGAAATTGAGATGGACGGCTATAAAGTGCCGGATGGTTCTTTTATGACGGGGAAAAGCATCTCCGAACTCCAGATAAGGGAAAAAACCGGTATAACTGTGATAGCAGTGAGGAGGGAAGCTGAAGTCATTACGAATCCAGCCCCTGATTTCAGATTCAAACGAGACGACATTGTATTGTTCACAGGAAAAAGAGAAGCCATGAAAACATCACTGCACTATTTAAGAGGAGCCTCCTGATGCTTCTTTGGATTGGTTTTATAGTCTGCACATCAATGATTGTCTATGCGGGGACAAAGCTCGCGAAATACGGGGACATTATCGCTGAAAAGACAGGGCTCGGCAGGGCATGGATAGGACTTGTGCTCATGGCGTCAGTGACGTCTCTCCCTGAACTTATTACCGGCATTAGTTCTGTTACGCTTGCGGGTGTGCCCGATATTGCAGTGGGGGATGTAATCGGAAGTTGTGTTTTTAATATGCTCATTCTTGCGCTCCTTGATGCTGTTCATAGACCGATGCCTATATCCACCAAGGCACATCAGGGACACGTGCTTTCAGCAGCTTTCGGTCTTCTTCTTTTGAGCATTGTATGCATCAGTATGTTTCTCAGGGAAAACATATCTCCCATAGGCTGGTTAGGTCCATACAGCTTTCTGTTTATTATGATCTATCTTATCGCCATGAGACTGGTATTTTCCTATGAGAAACGGAAGATAGCCGAATTCATGAAAGGAATGGCGGAGGAATTGAAGTACAGGGATATCAACATGAAGACCGCTGTGCTTCACTATGGGATAAACGCTCTCATTGTGGCCATTGCAGCCGTGTTCCTCCCGAAAATCGGAGAAGGTATCGCAGAGTCAACCGGATTGGGCCAGACCTTTGTCGGTAATATTTTTATTGCTGTTTCTACTTCACTGCCGGAGGTCGTTGTCTCAATCGCTGCTGTCAGGATGGGGGCCGTCGATCTCGCAATCGGCAATCTCTTCGGAAGTAATATCTTCAACATTTTTATACTTGCGCTTGATGACATTTTCTTCCTCAAAGGCCCTCTGCTCTCATATGCAGGCCCAAACCACATAATTTCAGCATTGGCGGCTATAGCAATGACAAGCATTGCGATTATCGGACTGACCTACCGGGCAGAGAAAAAGAAATTGTTTGTGGCATGGGATTCTGCTGGGATAGTAACTGTGTATGCTGTTAATACTGTGTTATTGTTTCTAACGAGATGATCTCAGATCTCCGATATGGTCGAAATACACCCGGCAGTTCAGCCTATTTAAAATCTTCAGAATGTTGTAGTTCTGCTCCTTGAGTTGCTCAGTGATTTGTTGTTCATCTCTAAATCGACCAGCAGCTACTTTCAAGTTATAAACAGGAACACAATTCTTAA
The DNA here is from genome assembly GCA_020056455.1 of Thermodesulfovibrionales bacterium. GTDB lineage: Bacteria > Nitrospirota > Thermodesulfovibrionia > Thermodesulfovibrionales > UBA6898 > UBA6898. The sequence goes on along the minus strand of JAGVHR010000253.1, from coordinate 384 downwards.
AAGGAATACCTCATTGCCCTGTTCAATCAGATTAAATTCGGCTGCTTCACTGAAAATTTTGAGCTTCTAAATTAGGAAAAGATATGATATTATCTTTTCCTAAGCTGTTGTCTAAGGAAAAGATCCTTTCTTAAGGGGTTGTAGGGGATGAAAAAGACTGACAGGGCCGGAATTTATCTGAGTTCCTCAGCGTCCGGAGAGCACTATAAGACATTCATTCCCCATCCCTTACCACCGAAGCCGCCTCTCCAGCTTGATGCAGCGCATTACCGTCTTATGGAAAAGACTCATATTGCGCTCGGCAGGCTTGACGGATTAGCTACCCTGCTGCCTGACGCATCCCTGATTCTTTATCACTTTATCCGGAAGGAAGCCCTTCTGTCT